>NZ_SPHM01000012.1:0-90154 GCF_005844125.1 Pseudoflavonifractor sp. BSD2780061688st1 E11 | reverse complement strand
CGCATGTTTATCTAACATATGTTCGATGAACATGCGTTCTTTTTTTGACTGCTCCAAAAACGCAATTTCCTATAAAGCAAAAAAAGACGCCTTCAGACAGTTTTCCCGTCTGAAGACGCCTCTTATTGAATTTGATATGCCTTATATCCTTTCAAGTCTTTCGCAAACATTCGAACCAGCTTTTCAATATCACGAATAAAGAGTCTTACCCTTCCGTTTACATCCTTTTCCTCAATTCCATCGTCACAGACCGTCTTGAAATATCCTTTGAACAGAAGGCAGACCATCCGGTTCAACGATACCGCATTATCGTATCCAATCGCATTGGAACGGATACACTTTCTGCACATTTCAAAATCACGCCCCATGAAGTCCCCTGTCTGAAGCATCTCGTGGAAGACCCTGTTGGAGAGCATCAGGTTTTCCGGAAACATCTTATAATACTCTCTGATGGAAACACGCAGCTTGTTATTATTATTTTCGAAAAAGAGAAGATTATATGCCTCAGGCTTCCGGAATGCCTCCATGGAATAGCAGTACCATACCCCAACATAGATATCCCACACATTTTTCCAGTGCTTCTCCGCCGAGTTCAGACGCTGGATATAATAGTTCAGCTCCCCAAGCTCCGCATAGTAGAGCAGTTCGTCCCTGCTGTCAAAATAGCGGTACAAGCTTGCGGTGGAACAGTCCATCTCTTTTGCGATACGGCGGATCGTCACCGCACTGATTCCTTCCCGATGAATAATTTCATTTGCCTTTGCAATATAATCCCTTCTTGTCAGCCCTTTAAAGTACTTTTCATTCCTCTTCATATACCATTATCCTTACATCAGCCTCGGAACGATATTTTCGATTACCGAAAGGTCGATGGTTTTAAAATCTTCTTCTACATTTTTCTGGTAATGGTCCGGCGTCGGGGCAATCTCCTGCCACTGTTCAAAGGTCTCAATACATTTTTCAATCAGCATGATGTCTTTCGTATTGTCCTCCTCCCCTTTCGGGTATACCATAACCGAACGAAACGGTGTCTGGTTCGGCTTCAGGCTCGATGCCTGCGGGTGGGTCAGAAGGATATGCCGGTCATACACAAGATCTCTCACCTTGATCAGTACGTCCCTGTATGATCCCAGAAGAACGACTTCCATGTCATCTTTATATTTTCGGTACACTCTATCGTTGTTCGTCACCAGAGTTACTTTCTCCAAATTCCACATCGTATCTCAGCCTCTTTTCTGATTGGTTTCTTTTCATCTTAACACAGTTCTTAATTTTTCTCCATAAATTGCTGCAAATTTGTGGTAAATTGGTTACTGTTCACACCGTCTCGGGAACGCGTCAGCGCGATGAGTGCGCATGCGGGCGGCGGTTCGGTGTGAACAGTAACGTAAGCCGGCATGAAAAAAGGGATCTGCATATTTGCAAATCCCCGTTTTTCGGTATTTCCATTAGTCTTCTACGGAAATGATTTCTTTCTTGTTATAGCTTCCGCAAGCTTTGCAAACTCTGTGAGGCATCATAAGTGCGCCGCATTTGCTGCATTTTACAAGATTCGGAGCGCTCATTTTCCAGTTTGCTCTTCTCTTGTCGCGTCTTGCTTTAGAAGTTTTATTCTTTGGACAAATTGACATCGGTTACACCTCCTTAAAATTCTTAAACAGATCGCGGATAACTGACATTCTTGGATCAAGACCCGGATCTTCACAATCGCAGGTACCCTCGTTTAGGTTCTGACCACATACACTGCAAAGTCCTTTGCAGTCTTCCCTGCACAGGGTTTTTGTCGGCCATCCTATCAAAATCTCATAATAGAGTAATTTGTCGACGTCAAGATGATATCCGTCAATATAATCTGATTCTTCGTCTGTCTCTGCAGTCTCTCCACCGACAACGGCATGTCTCTCAAAAGAAATCTCCATCGGAACTTTCACCGGACTGAGACAACGGTCGCACGGAATCACTGCAGTCAGACTGCAGGAACCGGAGACAGAAATCTCTTTTCCTTTTACATGCTCAATATGAATCTGCACGCTGCTCTTCTCCACAAGTGGGAAAGGACCGCCTGGCAGTTTCATCGCCTCCATCTCAAGCGGAAGGACGGCATCAATCGGTTTGTGCTGTTCGGACAGTACATCGGATAGGTTTAACAGCATATTCATTGCTCCTATTCATACCTTGACTATTATATCATGTCATTTCATTTTGTCAACAGTTTTTTTACTGTCTGAGGAGATTAAACCAGTGCTTTTGTCTCACGTGCAATCGCAAGCTCTTCGTTTGTCGGGATGACATATACTTTGACTTTGGAGTCTTCCGTAGAAATCTCGGATGCCACTCCGCGCGCCTGAGCGTTCTTTTCTTTATCAATCTTCACACCAAGGTATCCAAGGTATT
This sequence comes from Pseudoflavonifractor sp. BSD2780061688st1 E11, assembly GCF_005844125.1. Taxonomy (NCBI): domain Bacteria; kingdom Bacillati; phylum Bacillota; class Clostridia; order Eubacteriales; family Oscillospiraceae; genus Pseudoflavonifractor; species Pseudoflavonifractor sp. BSD2780061688st1 E11. Next base: position 87,760 of record NZ_SPHM01000012.1, on the reverse strand, counting down.
CACAGATTTCTTCTCTCATCTGAGTATCGTTTTCGCCTACACCTGCAGTAAATGTGATTGCATCTACACCGTTCATTGCAGCTGTGTAGGAACCGATATATTTTGCCACACGGTATCTGTAAGCGTCAAGTGCCATGATCGCACGTTCATTTCCTTCGTCTGCTGCTGCTCTTACATCACGGAAATCGGAAGATACACCGCTCATTCCGAGAACACCGGATTTCTTGTTCAGGATGTTGAGCATTTCGTTGATATCGATATTCTCATGGTTGCAGATAAACTGCAGGACAGCCGGATCAAGGTCACCGCTTCTTGTTCCCATGATCAGTCCTTCAAGGGGTGTCAGACCCATACTTGTATCAACGCATTTTCCGCCGATGGAAGCTGAGATGCTGGCTCCGTTTCCAAGGTGGCATACGATTACTTTTGCATCGTCTTTTCCGAGGCATTTCAGTGTCTCGCCGGATACGAACATATGGCTTGTACCATGGAAACCGTATCTTCTGATGCTGTATTTCTCATAATATTCATATGGAATTGCGTACATTGCCGCTTTTTCCGGGATCTTCATACCGAAAGCGGTATCGAATACTGCAACGTTCGGTTTGCCCGGCATTGCTGCTTCACATGCTTCGATTCCGATCAGGTTTGCCGGATTGTGGAGCGGTCCAAGGTCGAAGCAGTCACGGATAACTTTCTTAACATCATCGTTGATCAAAGTTGCGTCGCTGTAGATCGTTCCGGCATGCAGTACGCGGTGTCCGATTGCTGTGATATCATCTGTGCTTTCGATAACACCGTGTTCTTTGTCCATCAGAGCGTCCAGCACAAGCTGTACAGCCACTTTGTGGTCTTCCATCGGAGTCTCTACACTGTAGTTTTCTTTTCCTGTCGGTTTGTGTGTCAGTTTGGATCCGTCGATCCCGATTCTCTCGCAAAGTCCTTTTGCAAGAACACTCTCATTTTCCATATCGATGAGTTGGTATTTTAATGAAGAGCTTCCGCAGTTAATAACTAAAATTTTCATTTTTCTTTTCTTCCTTTCTATTTTGACTGGCACTGCACTGCTGTAATTGCAACAACACCTTCGATATCTTTGGCGCTGCATCCTCTGGAAAGGTCATTTACAGGAGCCGCGATTCCCTGAGTCATTGGTCCGTATGCTTCTGCCTTTGCCAGTCTCTGCACTAACTTATAACCGATATTTCCTGCATCCAGGTCAGGGAAGATCAGGACATTGGCCTTTCCTGCAACCGGGCTGTCCGGAGCTTTTGAAGCTCCTACGGAAGGAACGATCGCCGCGTCTAACTGAAGTTCTCCATCCAGCATCAGATCCGGAGCCTGTTCTTTCGCGATCTTAACCGCCTCTACTACTTTTGTGACATCATCATGCTTTGCACTTCCCTTTGAGGAATGAGAAAGCATTGCCACTCTCGGCTCTGCTCCTACAAGCTGTTTGAAGCTCTCTGCGGAGGAAATTGCGATTGCTGCAAGCTCTTCCGGTGTCGGATTCTGATTCAGACCGCAGTCACCGAATACAAATGTTCCGTTTTCTCCCATATCACAGTCCGGTACTACCATGATAAAGAATGCGGATACAAGCTTTGTTCCAGGTTTCGTCTTGAGAATCTGCAGACACGGACGAAGTGTGTCAGCTGTAGAATGGCATGCTCCGGAAACCATTCCGTCTGCGTCGCCCATCTTTACCATCATTACTCCGTAATATGGATAGTTGGTCAGAAGAAGCTCTCTTGCCTGTTCCTCAGTCATACCTTTTTTCTGTCTTAATTCCACCAGCTTTGCAATATAGCTCTCTGTCTTTTCACTCTTTGCCGGATCTACAATCTGTGCACCGCTGATATCGAAGCTTCCCTTATTCTTCGCGATTTCTTCTTCACTTCCGATCAGAACCAGTCTGGCTGTCCCCTCTTTTAAAATTGCCTCGGCAGCCTCATAGGTCCGGGCATCTTCTGTCTCCGGAAGTACAATTGTCTTGAGATCTGCTTTGGCCTTTGCCTTGATTTCATCAATAAATCCCATGATTTAATGACTCCTTTCCATATATTCTCAGATATCACTATTATAACGTAAAGGGAAATTGTATACAAGAGATAATCTGTCTCTTTTTTAGTACAATTTCCCTTTTTAAGCGTTTATAATTCAAACATCATTGTGACAATCGCAAAATAAACAAGGATTGTCCCTGTGTCAAGAAGCGTGGAGATCAAAGGTGTCGCCATGAGAGCCGGATCCAGTCCGATTCTCTTTGCGATCAGCGGCAGGGTACATCCCACCACTTTTGCCATACAGACAATGGCTATGATCGTCACACCGATCACGATACCAAGCTTGATATCATTATACATAATATAAATCCTGATTCCATTCGCGACAGAAAGGACCGCGCCGACAATCAATGCAATCCGGAGTTCTTTGAAAATCACCCGGAAAATATCTTTAAAACGGATTTCCCCGACCGCAAGTCCGCGGATCATCAATGTGGAGCTCTGAGAGCCGCAGTTTCCGCCCGTTCCCATCAGCATCGGAATCAGCGTAATCAGAATCGGCATGGCTGACATGGCATTTTCATAGTAGGCAAGCAAAAGTCCGCTTGCCGTCGCAGAAAGCATTAAAAACAGCAGCCACGGGATACGGGAAAGGGCGTGGCGCCAGACGCTCGTTCCGAAGTACGAGTCATCGTTCGGACTGACACCGGCCATCATACTGATATCTTCCGTTGCTTCTTCCTGCAGGACAATCATCGCGTCGTCAACGGTAACGATACCGACCATGCACATCTCGTTATCCACAATCGGGATTGCCACAAGACCGTACTTCCGGATCATACTGGCTACGTCTTCCTGATCATCATGGGTATGCGCGTAAAGGACGTTCGTATCCATAATCTCTTCAATCGTCTTACTTTCACTGGATGTCAGAAGATCTTTGATATCCACCCATCCGATCAGCTTCTTCTTTTCTGTCACGTAACAGGTATAAATCGTCTCCCGGTTAATACCGACCTGGCGGATCTTCAAAATCGCCTCTTCTACCGTCATTTCTTTCCGGAAACTGACGTAGTCGATATTCATGACACTTCCGGCACTGTCCTCCGGATACTGCAAAAGCGCGTTGATCTGCTTTCTCGTCTCTTCATCAGTCGCCATCAGAAGCCTGTCTACCACATTGGCAGGCATTTCTTCCAGGACGTCGACTGTATCATCAAGGTACATCTCATCCATGACTTCTTCCAGCTCGGAATCCGTCAGCGCATTAATCAGGAATTCTCTTGTCTCGCTGCTCATATAGGTAAAGGTCTCTGCCGCTTCTTCCTTGCCGAGGAGACGGAAAATCAGAACAATCTGCCTTTCATCTACCTCCTCCAGCAGTGCGGCAATATCGACAGGATACATATTCCCAAGTTCTTCTTTCAGTTCTTTAAATTTTCGTTCATCCAAAAGCTCCAGCAGATTTGTTTCGTTCATGTGTATCCTCCTTTCCTGCCGCCATATTATTTTGCAAGCGGATTCCTTTTATAGTATAATCACAACAAGGAGGATATTACAAGAAAATTATGAAAATAGTTGGTTTAATTACAGAATACAATCCATTTCACAATGGGCACGAATATCATATACAGAAGTCAAAAGAAGTGACCGGAGCAGACGCTGTGATCGTCGTCATGAGCGGAAATTTTGTACAAAGAGGCGCTCCTGCCATCATGCCCAAACATCTCAGGGCTAAAGTGGCTCTGAAATCCGGGGCATCCCTTGTTCTGGAGCTTCCGGTCTGCTTTTCCACCGGGAGCGCCGAGTATTTTGCACAGGGTGCCGTTGCGCTTCTGGACAGTCTGGGCTGTGTTGATTCCCTTTGTTTTGGAAGCGAATGCGGAGAGATTGATTCTTTAACCCGGATTGCGCGGGTACTTGCGGATGAGCCTGAAGAGTACCGCACAATTCTGCGTTCTTACTTAAAAGAGGGGTTTGCGTTTCCTCTCGCCAGAGAAAAGGCATTGACCGATTATCTGCAGGACAGATCCCTTTCCCGGATTCTTTCCAGTCCGAATAATACGCTTGGGGTGGAGTACATCAAGGCTTTGATCCGTCTAAAAAGTTCCATACGGCCCTATACGATTCTTCGGAAAGATTCCCGGTATCATGCGGACACACTGGAGACGGACGGCGGTTTCAGCTCCGCTACCGCTATTCGGAAACTTCTTTTGTTCTCCGGCAGTTCCCTTCGGACAGACATGGATACTCCTTACGATGAGCCAAAGCTTTCCTCTGTTCTGACAAGACTGGAAGACCATGTGCCGCCGGAATGTGTCTCCCTGCTTGAGCGGACCCACCTGATCCGCTATCCGGTATACAGCAATGATTTTTCATTGCTCGTCAAATACCAGCTGATGCAGGAAAGCCGCGGGACCCTGACCCACTATGCCGATATTTCCGAAGAGCTTGCCAACCGGATCATGAAACATCTGAATGACTTTCAGAATTTTGACCAGTTCTGCGACCTGTTAAAGACAAAAGAAGTGACGTATTCCAGGATCAGCCGGGCGCTTCTGCACGTCATCCTCGGAATCCGTTCCTCCCTCTTTGAACAGTTAAGAGAAGACCGGATGGTTCATTATGCCAGAATGCTTGGATTCGTACGGAAAGACAGGGAAGTCCTTTCCCTGATCAAAAATCGTTCGTCAGTTCCGCTGATTCCCAAACTCAGCGATATGGACGCACTGTCTGAACGCGGCGAACAGATGCTTCATCTGGATATTTTTGCATCCAACCTGTATGAATCTGTCATCAGCAACAAATTTAAAACTCCGTTCTGCAATGAATACAGTCATCCGCTTGTGATTGTATAGTCGTATAAAAAAGAGACTCTCTTTGGGAGCGTAGATGATTTCTTTTCATCTTCCGTCTCAAAAGAGAGTCTTTTTCTGATTTTAAAGTGTAATCACTTTGGAACATGCAATGGCCATCGCCCCCGGTCCAATGTGGCAGGCAACACTTAAGGAAAGGCGGTCCATCTCCACTTTATACTGAGGGAATCTGTCCTCAATCTCTTCTTTCCACTTCTGCGCTTCCTCATCAGAGCAGGTGTATGCTGCTTCGAGGTGTACCGGCTGATTTCCAAAACGGTGAAGCAGGTCTTTTTCCATGGCGTCGAGCATTGTCTTCTTCGCCTGTTTCCATCCTCTGACCTTGGCATAGGCATCCAGCTTTTCTCCCTGGATCTGCAGAACCGGTTTCAGATTCAGGACTGTTCCGATTGCTGCAGCGGCCGGTGTGATTCTTCCGCCCTTTTTCAGATATTTCAGCGTGTCCACAGTAATGTAAATACTGGATTCAAATTTGTTTTTTTCCAGAATTTCCCGGATCCCGGCTGCGGATTTTCCTTCGGATGCAAGCCAGATGGCGTCCTTGACAGACTGCCGCTGCGTCACGGAAATCCTCTGGTTGTTGACTACCTGCACACGTCCGTCATAATCATCCGCCAGCATCATGGCAGTCTCGCAGGAACTGCTCAGCCCGCTGGACATCGGAATATAGACAATTTCATCGTACTCTTCCAGATATTTGTCCCACAATCCCATGACATCCCCCGGCGCAGGCTGGGAAGTTTTAATATCATGATTTGCTTTCAGGCGCTCGTAAAATTCTTCCTGGGATAAGGTAATTTCCTCAAAATATTCTTCCCCATCGATAAAAAACGGCATCGGAAGGATTCCGATTCCAAGTTCCTTCCCTTCTGCCTGTGTAATTCCACTGTTGCTGTCCGTCAAAACGGCAACACGACTCATACCATCCTCTCCTTTTCTTTGTTTTCTTCCTATACGGTAATGATATCCGATCTGGTGTCTCTTTTGGCAACCATAATCGGAATGTCCTCTCCTTTGTATGGATTATCCCCGAGAGTGACTTCCAGTTTCACTGTTTCATAGGCCAGCTCGGCATAATTATTCTCCTTGCTCAGATGTCCAAGCATAACGCATTTCAGATCATCGTGCAGGATGTCGCACAGCAGTCTGCCGGAAGATTCATTGGAAAGATGTCCCCGGTTTCCCATCACCCGCTGTTTCAGGTAATACGGGTAGACACCGACTTCCAGCATATGTATGTCATGATTGGCCTCCAGAAGAACCGCGTCCAGATTTTTCAGATTCTCCACAGTATAATCATCATAGATCCCCAGATCTGTCGCAACAGCGGCCGCTTTCTTTCCATTTTCGAAGCGGTATCCTGTCGGTTCATTTGCATCGTGTGAAATCCGAAATGGCCGTACTGTCAGCTCTTTTAAAGTAAACGGCTCATCCGCGCGAATCTCATGGAGCAGTCCCTCCGGCATTTTCCCAAGACTTTTATAATTCCGGATTCCTTCGATCGTTCCTTTTGTGGCGTAGATCGGAATGCCGTACTTTCTGCTGAAAACTCCAAGCCCCTGAATATGGTCGGCGTGCTCATGGGTAATAAAAATCCCGTCCAGCTCGTCCCCTTTCACATCCAGATCCTTCAGTCCTTCCTCGATCCGCTTCTTGCTGATCCCGGTATCGACCAGCACGTGTGTATGTTCATCTCCTACATAAATACAGTTTCCGCTGCTTCCGCTGGCTATACTGCAAATTCTCATGTTTTCCTTTCTCCTTCAAAGTTTCTAGTACGATTCTAACGCTTCTTTGATCTGGATGCAAGTCTCTTTAAAATCCTCTCCGTTTTCAATCACTACGCTGCATGCGTTCCGGAACTGTTTTTCCGATTTCTGGTTCTTCATGATTCCGTCTATCCTTGCGTCCGTATATCCCCGGCTTTCTTTCAGCCGCTTTCTGCGGACTTCATCCGGCGTATGGATATACCAGAGTTCATCACAGATCTCCTCATAATGATCCTCGATCAGAAGCGCTGCCTCGACGACAAAAATCCGCGTACCAGCCTCTTTTTCTTCCTCTTTTTTCTTTCGGATGTATTCCTTGACCCGGGGGTGTACAATCCGGTTCAGCATTTGAAGCTTTTTTTCATCAGCAAACACAATGTTTCCCAGCTTTTTCCGGTCAATCTTTCCATCCCCGTCAAGAATTCCGCATCCAAACTTCTCTATAATTTCCTCATAGCAGACCTCTCCAGGCTCCTGAAGCTTATGCGCCACCTTGTCCGCTTCGCAGACAACTGCCTGAAAGTCTGTCTCCAGGAAGCCGAGGACCGTGCTTTTTCCGGCCCCGACTCCTCCTGTAATTCCTATTGTTTTCATCTGAATTCCTGACTTTTCTCTATTTGGCCTCATACCAGTTTGATCCGACGCTCATATCTGCAATCAGCGGAACCTTCAGATCTGCGGCATGTTCCATCTCTTCTTTCAGTATCTCTTTAACTTTCTCTACTTCATCGATTCTGGCCTCTACCAGAAGCTCATCGTGTACCTGAATGACAATGCGGGACTCCATCTGTTCCTCACGAAGCCGCTGATTGACACGGATCATCGCAATCTTCATGATGTCTGCCGCTGCCCCCTGAATCGGGGAATTCATTGCCACACGTTCTCCAAAACTTCTCTGCATGAAGTTGCTGGAAGAAAGCTCCGGAACCGGTCTTCTTCTTCCAAAAATCGTTGTCACATATCCGTGCTCTTTTGCAAAAGCCACTTCTCCGTCCAGATATGCTTTGACACCCGGATAGGTTTCGAAATAGCGGTCAATATATTCTGCCGCTTCTTTTCTTGTAATGCTCAAGTCCTGACTAAGTCCAAAGGAACTGATCCCGTAGACAATCCCGAAATTAACCGCCTTCGCATTTCTTCTCTGCAGGTCCGTCACCTCGTCAAACGGTGTATGGAATACCTGGGATGCCGTCGTTCTATGGATGTCTTTCGCCTCCTTATATGCCTGAATCAGCGCCTCATCATCTGAACAGTGCGCCAGAATCCGAAGCTCAATCTGGGAATAATCCGCATCCACAAACACAAATCCTTCCTCCGGCACAAAAACTTTCCGGATCTGTCTTCCCAGTTCCATCCGGATCGGGATATTCTGAAGATTCGGCTCCGTACTGCTGATCCGGCCGGTCGCCGTAACAGTCTGGTTAAAAGTACCGTGAATCCGGTGATCCTCCGAAATAAAATTCACCAGTCCGTCCGCGTAGGTGGATTTCAGCTTGGCCAACTGCCTGTATTCCAGAATCTTCGATACGACCGGATAGTCCGGCGCCAGCTTTTCCAGAATATCTGCCGCTGTGGAATATCCTGTCTTCGTCTTCTTTCCATGAGGAAGCTCCAGGTGTTCAAAAAGAACGACTCCCAGCTGTTTCGGAGAATTGATATTAAAGGTTTCCCCTGCCAGTTCAAAAATCTCCGCCTCCAGTCTTTCGATCTGGACGCCAAGATCCTGTCCGTATTCTTTCAGGGCTTCCGCTTCCACTTTCACGCCTGCCTGCTCCATATCAAAAAGCGCAAACACAAGCGGCATCTCGATTTCATCAAAAAGTGCTTCCATGCCGTATTCTTTCAGCTTTTCCCGGAGTACGTCTGCTGCCCGGTACATCGTATACGCCTCATAACAGCTCTTTTTCTCTTCAGAAAGCTTCGCATCAATCGTAAGATCCAGATATTCTCTTGCCACATCGTCCGGCTCATAGGAGCTCTTGAGCGGATTTAACAGGTAGGCGGCCACATGAACATCAAAGAAATTCTCCCGTCTGCATGTCCGGACATGCGGCAGTTCTTTTTTTACGTCAAACATGGAAATCTGCGCCCGGCTTTCTGTCAGAGCGGACAGACGTTCCATAAGAGCATCCGCGGAAATCCCGTTTCCGGTCTGAATGGAAACGATCTCGTCCTTCCCGTCTGCTGAAAAGGCAAGCACCGCTCCGGAAATACCGCTCATTGCGGCAAATAACGGAAGAACATTCTCCGTATTCCGCTCCAGAACAACACCTACAGTCCCGGCCCCTGCCGCCTTTTCAAATACAGCATCCATGCCGGCAGGGTCTGTTACGGTCACAAAACTGTCCTCAATTTCGGAAGCCGGAGCCTGAATCTCAAACTTTCCAAGCAGATTTTTAAATTCCAGCTTCTGGAACCACTCATATGCTTCAGCAGTAAAGAGTTCTCCAATCTTTCCTTCTTCCACTTCATACGGAAAATCCGCATGGACATTGATCGTCGCAAGTTCCTTGCTCATCTGTGCCAGATCGTAATGCTCTTTCAATGCTTTTGCCGCCCTCGGAGGCTTAAGTTCGTCCACATGGGCATATGCATTCTCGATCGTCTGATACTCCACGATAATCTTCGTCGCTGTCTTCTCTCCGATGCTCGGAACGCCCGGAATATTGTCAGAAGTATCTCCCATCAGCGCCTTGACATCGATAAACTCTTTCGGCGTCACCTGGTACTTTTCTTTTACATCCTCTTCCAGATAATCTTCCACTTCAGTCCGTCCCTGCTTCGTCTTCGGGATACGGATTTTTACTTTCTTTGTGGCAAGCTGAAGAAGATCCCGGTCTCCGGAAAGGACAACGACCTGCATGCCCGCCTCCTCGCAGCGTCTGGAAAGTGTCCCGATCAGGTCGTCCGCCTCGAGTCCTGCCTGTTCAATCAGTCGGATCCCCATCGCTTTCAGAACCTCTTTGATCACCGGAACCTGCTGCCGGAGCTCTTCCGCCATCGGCTTTCTCGTGCCTTTATACTCCTTGTACATCTCATGCCGGAATGTCGGCGCATGAACATCAAAGGCAACCGTCAGATATTCCGGCTTTTCCTCCTCGAGTATTTTAAAAAGAATATTTAAAAATCCATAAACTGCATTCGTATGAAGTCCTTCGGCATTGGTCAGATCCGGAAGTCCGTAAAATGCCCTGTTCAGAATACTGTGTCCGTCAATCAGGACAATTTTCTGGTCTTGAAATTGTTTTTCATTCATTGTCAAACCCCGTTCCATGTCAAAATACTTCTTTTATTTTACTTCGTTTTGCCCTCTTTTACAATGCTAAAATATGCCAAGATGCTCCAGAAGAATTTTGAGTCCGATCAGAATCAGGACAATTCCGCCGAAACATTCCGATTTATTTCTGTATTTTGTTCCGAATACCGTACCGATTTTCAGGCCGGCTGCTGAAATCACAAATGTCAGGCAGCCGATAAACGCTGCTGCCGGGGCAATATTGACATCCAGAAACGCAAATGTCACGCCGACTGCCAGAGCATCGATACTGGTCGCCACTGCCAGCGCAGTCATTTCCTTCACGTCAAACCGTGCACCCACGCATTCCTCTTCTCCTCTGGACTCCCGGATCATATTTCCTCCGATGATGGCCAGCAGAATAAATGCGATCCAGTGATCCACACTCTGAATAGCTCCCTTAAAATTCACACCTACAAAATATCCGATGGTCGGCATCAATGCCTGAAAGCCTCCGAAATAAAGTCCCACACACAGTATGTACTTCGGCTTCGCCACTCCCACAGAGAGCCCTTTACAGATAGATACTGCAAATGCGTCCATGGCAAGGCCCACTGCTATGAAAAACAGTTCCAAAAATCCCATTTCTTTTTCCTCCTAGTTGTTTTTTCTTCCCTTAAAATCTGCGCAGAACTTCCGTAAAAAGAGCAAAAAAAAATCGAGTCCTACCCATATCATCTTCTGATACAGATAAGTCTCGTTGTTTCATACAAAGCCAGGATCGCTCCAATATGTTGACTTTGTCACACCGAAAGTGCCAACTACTCCCTTATGCTCATTCTTTCTTTGTCATTTCCGCGCCAGCGTTCATCGCTGTTTTGTATTATAACCGACATTCTGCCTTCTTTCAACATTTTTTTCATGATCTGAGCACTTTCTTTCTCACTGCGTCAAAAACGGCAGTCCTCCTCACCCGGGTAACTGCCGTTTTTTCTTATTTGACAGAAAACTGTTAAATAAAAATGCTCCGCAGAATGCGCACTCGCGCAAAGCAGAAGTTTGCCGCTAAAGCGACCGCGCCCGGCGCGAGAGTTCCGCAAGCGGAACTCTTTGTTATAATTTGGAATATCCGTAACTGTTTACCAGCGCCTCAACACGCTTTCCTTCCCTGCACATCGGGCAGCTCTGCGGAGTGTATGCTTTGTAGTCCGGCAGATCCGCGCTAGTAAAAATAGATTTCACTTCCATATCCGCGATCCTGGACACAGCACTGAAAATTCCTGCAACGCCGCACACCTTCCCGCCGTAATACAGTACAGACTCCGCTGCCTTTAAGATCGTCTTTCCTGTTGTAATCGAAGCCGCCAGAATCAGTACCTGCTTGTTTTCAATCATCCGGATCTTATTATCACGGAACAAAATCTGTCCCATCGTATCAAACTCCGGCGTCACAACAGAAATATTGTTGTCGTGGCTCATGGACATATTTGTCTCGTCCGCCAGAATCTCTGCCATAAATGTACCGATCACTTCCGTTTCATCCAGGCATACGATCGTGTCAATGTACGTATGCGTGTATTCCCCCGCCAGAACCCTGGCTGTCTCCCGCGCATTGTGGTGTCTTGTTTTGACTGTGGACATATCGATATAGGTATTGATATGAGAATTACTTGTGGCAAAATGACCTTTCAGAATCTTAATCCGCGCCTTCGGATTCTTCCCGGAACGCAGATTGGTTAAACGTTCATCCATAGGACTGTCCCTCCTTTTTCATTTCTTTCTGATACGGTAACGGTTTTGATAAAGTCATTATACCACATTTTCCCTGACAGGAGTATCTTATGAAACAGACTGCCAGATGACCTTTCCATCAATCATTGTTTTACACACGCTGGCATCCGTATCGAGTCCCGGCCTTCCTTTCACCAGGATCAGGTCCGCGTCCTTCCCCTCCCGGAGTGTTCCGACCCGGTCTTCCACTCCAAGGACGTGCGCCGGATTGATGGTCACCATGCGAAGGGCCCGCAGATACGGTACGCCCTCCCTGACAGCTTCCCCGATATGATGATACAAAGACTCTTCGCTGAGAATCGGCGAATCGGTGATCAGCGCCACATTCACGCCACGCTCATCCAGCGTTTTGACCGCTTCGATGTCTACTTTCCGCCGCTCTCCTGCCGCCCGGTATGTTCCGATCGGCCCGTAGCAGACATCGCATCCGCTTTCCACAATCTCATCGATATAATCGGATGCGCCCCAGGCGTGTTCCAGCGAGAACCGGACTCCATATGCGTTTGCCACTTCGATAGCGGTCAGCATATCATGCTGGGTACAGTGAATCTTGCATGGAATCTCCCTTTTCAGCGCCGGGATCATCGCCTCCATGTCCGCATCATATGCCGGATGATCTCCGGATTCTTTTGCTTCCATGTAATCTTTTGCTTTTCGGAAGGTGTCCCACAGCACCTGAGCCACACCCATCCGGGTCATCGGAAGCTGGTTTCTCTCTCCATAGGTTCCTTTCGGATTTCCTCCAAGAGCTATTTTTACGGCACACGGAGCCTTAATTGACATGTCAAACACATTATTTCCATATGTCTTCAGCGCAAACGGAAGTCCGCAGAACACATTTCCACTTCCAGGAGTCAAAAGCATCGTCGTAATTCCGTGGGAATACGCTGCCTTGAATTCTCTTGCCTGCGGATTTACGCTGTATCTTGCATCTATGGGCAACGTCACCGGATTTGTCATCTCATTTGCGTCATCCACGGAGGATTCTCCGTTAAAATCAAATAATCCGATATGAGAATGCGCCTCGATCAGCCCCGGCATGACATTGAGTCCTGCCGCATCGATCACTTCCACATCCCCGGAAAGTTCCTCTTCCGGAATACGGGTGCCGATCTTCTTGATCTTTCCGTCCTCCACCAGAATCTCACCTGTGAAAACAGTATCTCCATCTTCCATTGTGTAAATCGTTCCATTTTGAATCAGAGTCTGTGCCATCAGAATACCACCTCCCCATTGATCATGCTGGTTCTGACTCTTGCCGCATAAGTTTTCACCGGATGTCCGGTATAGATGGAAAGATCCGCATCCTTTCCGGTCTCCAGTGTCCCGATTCTGTCAGATACGCCCAGCATTTTTGCCGGATTCAGCGTCATCATCTTCACCACTTCTTCCGCGTCCGCTCCTGCCCGGTACACTTCAATGGCGGTCCACAGGAACACTTCTCTTCCCTCTGAAAAACCTCCGTTGGAAGCGGTAAACGCAACCAGATTTCCATTCTCATTCAGATCGCAGATTTTCCCAAGATCCATTCCGTGCTTGGTTACCTGTGAGCAGTCGCTGACATTTCCCAAAATCAGTCCGGCATTCTGCCGCTTGATCTCCTCCAGCGCCCGGTCAAACTCGTACCCGTCCACCAGGACAAGGGATGTATGTTCCGTTTTCATCATTTCCAGTACACCCTGAATCTCTCCCGCTGTCTGGGCCGCCACAAAGGCCGGCATGCTGCCCTTTTCAAAGATTTCGCAAATCAGTTTTCCCTTTTCTTGTTCCTCCGGAGCTTTTGCCTTTCTGAGGGCCTCCTGAAAAATCCAGAATGCTCCCATTCTTGTTTTTGGCATCTGGTTTCGTCCGCCATAGACCGATTTCACCTCGGATGTGACGCTGCACTTGAGTGCCGCCTTTTCTTTGACAAGCCTGTCTGCCATCTTCATATGGGCAGTTTTGCATACGGCAATCTGTCCACCCATCACATTGGCATTTCCAGGAGTCAGGCCCACTGCCGTGATCCCGCTCTTATAAAACTCCTGGGCATCGATCTCATCCGGATCAATGGCATATTTCACATTCAGCTGCGGAGTCAGCGGATCGGTTTTCTCCTGATTGTCCAGATATCTGGACGGCATCCCCATGGCTCCCACAGAGGAATGAGGATCAATGAATCCAGGGAAAATCTCGCAGCCGGACGCATCGATCACCTCCGCCTCCTGACAGCAGATGCCAGGCGCGATGTCCCGGATCACCCGCCCTTCCGTCAAAATGTCGCATCCATCCAGGACGGTCCCGTCCCCTACATGGATTCTTCCGTTTTTTATCAGGTACATGCTGTTGTTGTCCCTCCTTTTCTGAAAAAAGCCGATCACAAAAGCGACCGGCCCTTTTTGCTGACTGGTATTCTAATTTTCCACGGAAACCTGTGAAAAGTCTACCAGACCGTTTGTTGCTACATAATAATTTTTTACATGGTTTTTCACGTAAGTCGGTGATGCTTCCAGGTACATTGGAGCAATCAGGGCATTTCCTACCACAAGCTGTTCCGCCTGAAGATAGATCTCCGCCTTTTCCTTGTCATCTACGACATCTTTTGCCTGATTCAGAAGTTCTGTAAACTTCTGGGAATCTTCATTGTTCCATCCTGTCTTGTCCGCGTTGAAATAACCATTGACCGGTTCAAACAGCTGCAGAAGTGCACTTGGTTCATTATAGTACGGTCCCCAGCCTCCGCAGGCAATGTCATAATCTCCGGCATCGATTTTATCCCACATGATGTTCCATTCCATCATATCGATCTGCACATTGATACCAAGCTTTTCTTCCCATACCTGTTTCATCCACTCACCGATCTTCTTGGAAAGCTCTGATGTTCCGCGGCTTGCGTAGCGGATCGTCATCTGAGACGGATCTGTACTCTTTCCAAGCTCTGCAAGACCTTCCTGCAGAAGTGCCTTTGGATCTGTGTATTCTTCCTGCATCTGAGTTACAAAGTAATTCTTTCCGTCTACAAGCTCTGTATAGGTTTTATCTCCCACCTTCATCGTATCCGGCATCATAGAGTAAATCGGTACAGACATACCATCCCGGAGCGTATCTACCATTTCCTGCCTGTCAAAAGCAATGGAAAGTGCCTGGCGGATTTTCGTATTGCTCAAATATTCATTTTTCAGATTGAACATAAAGAAATCCGGTGCACTGGACGGAACCGTCATCTCCTGGGAGTCGCCGGCCGCCGTGATGGTTTTACCCCAGTTGGTGTCCGATGTGCTGACAACATCCAGCTCGCCGTTGATAAACGCCTGCACTGCTGTGGAAGATTCCTGGATAACCTTGTAATTGACTTTGTCCAGCTGCATGTCTTCCTGTCCCCAGTACTGATCGTTCTTCTCCAGAACCATCTCGGTATTCTGATTCCAGCTTGTCACTTTTAACGGTCCGTTGTAGACTGTCTTATCCGGAGCAGTTCCATATTCGGATCCATATTCCTCATATTTGGCCTGGTTGACCGGATATGCGGAACCTGCTACCAGCTGTAAGAAATAGGACGCCGGGTGTACCAGCTGGATTTCCAGAGTTTCCTCATCCAATGCCTTGACACCGATTTCATCCGGTGTCTTTCCATTGTTGTACAGTGCCTCTGAGAAATTGACAATGACTCCGTCAAACAGCCATGCATTCGTTGCCGCTGTATTTGGATCTGCCATCTGTTTGAACGTAAATTCGAAATCGTTGGCTGTCACCTTGGATCCATCGCTCCACTTTGCGTCCGGATTCATGTGGAATGTGTAGGTCAGTCCATCCTCGCTGACATCCCAGCTTTCGGCTGCTGCAGGCACAATCTCATCCGTATTGTCCTTTGCGGAACGGTCTCTTATGAGAGGATCATAAATCATGTTGTGGGCGATATTGTCCGGCGCTGTTGTATTGACCAGTGGATTTAATCCGACTACCACGCTGTTGGTGGAAATGTTCAGCACCTGTTCGGAAGATCCGCCTCCACCTGATTTTTCATCGCCCCCGCATCCTGCGAGAAGCCCTGCTGTCATGACTGCTGCAAGCAGACATGCAAGTACTCTCTTTTTCATACTATTCCTCCTTTTTAAAATTTTGTTCTCTATCCTAAATCCATGTATCCATGGATTGTCAGATCTCTTTTACCCTGTGGCATGCTACAAAATGTCCCTTCTCTATCTCCTCAAGCTTTGGCGTCTCGCTGCGGCAGAGGTCCGTCGCATACCGGCACCGTGCTGCAAACCGGCATCCCGGCTTTGGATTGACCGGACTTGGAATTTCGCCCTCAATCGGGATCCGGGTCTTTTTCTTTTCCTCTTTCGGATCCGGAATCGGGATCGCCGACATCAATGCCTTCGTGTATGGATGCAGCGGATTGTCATACAGCTCATTGCTGGACGCGAATTCCACCATGTTTCCGAGATACATAACGCCGACCCGATCGGAGATATGCTTTACCATGGAAAGATCATGGGCGATGAAAAGATAGGTCAGATTCTTTTTCTTCTGAAGCTCAATCAGAAGGTTGACGATCTGCGCCTGGATGGATACGTCCAGCGCGGAAATCGGCTCGTCACATACGATAAATTCCGGTTCAATGGCAAGCGCTCTTGCAATTCCGATCCTCTGCCTTTGACCTCCGGAAAATTCATGCGGGAAACGGAGGGCATGTTCCCTGTTCAGGCCCACTAGTTCCAACAGTTCATAAATTTTTTCCTGACGTTCTTTTCCTGTATACAGCTTATGAATGTCGATCCCTTCTCCGATAATATCCCCTACCGTCATTCTCGGATTCAAAGAGGAATACGGGTCCTGGAAAATAATCTGTGCTCTCTTTGTGAATTCCTTTTTCTCTTTTTTATGTAGGCTGTGAATTTCCACCCCGTCAAAGATCACTTCTCCTCCGGTGGCATCATAAAGTCCCATTACGGTTTTGCCGCACGTCGTTTTCCCGCAGCCCGACTCTCCTACAAGCCCCAGCGTCTCGCCTTTATAGATTTTAAAGCTGACTCCATCCACCGCTTTTAATGTCTGATGGCGTCCCACCTGAAAATACTTTTTTAAGTCTTTGACTTCAATCAGAACCTTTTTCTCGTCCATCACTGATTCCCCCTTCTGATCATATTTTCCGGAAGTCCGCTGACATCCGCCTTCGGATGGTGCAGCCAGCAGGAACATTTCTGGGAATGGCTGAATTTCGTCTCCTCAGGATACTGCATTCTGCAGATCTTCATGCCGTATTCACATCTCGGTGCAAAAGAACATCCCTTAGGAGGGTTAATCAGATCCGGTGGTGTTCCCTTTAAAGAATACAAGGTTTCTTTGTTGTTCGAATGAATTTTCGGAACCGAGTTGAGCAGCGCTCTTGTGTACGGATGAGTGGACTGGTAGAAGATCTCATCTACCGTTCCTCTTTCCACAATCTTACCTGCATACATGACCTGAATATAGTCCGCCACGCTCGCCACGACTCCCAGGTCGTGTGTAACAAGGATTACTGCCATGTTCAGTTCTTTCTGCAGGTCTCCGATCAGATCCATGATCTGAGCCTGAATAGTAACATCCAGCGCAGTGGTCGGTTCATCGGCAATCAGAATCTCCGGCTTGCACGCAAGGGCAACTGCAATCATGGCTCTCTGCCTCATTCCTCCGGAAAATTCGAACGGATACTGCTTCATCCGCTTTGACGCATTTGGAATTTTTACCAGTTCCAGCATCTTTTCGGCTTCTTTCATTGCATGTTCTTTGGACGTCTGTGTATGGATCAGGATACTTTCCGCGATCTGCTCTCCGATCTTCATGGTCGGATTCAGCGATGTCATCGGATCCTGAAAAATCATGGAAATCTTGCTTCCTCTGATCTGGGTCATCTGATTTTCCGTATAGTCCAAAAGATTGTCTCCCTGGAACAGGATCTGTGCCCCGCCGCCTTTTTCAATCATCGTATTCTGGGCCGGAAGAAGCCCCATAATCGCTTTGGATGTCACGGTCTTTCCACATCCGGATTCGCCTACGATCGCAAGTGTTTCTCCTTTTCTCAGACTGAAGTCCACTCCTCTTACTGCATGTGATATCCCGGCATAGGTTTTGAAGGAAACATGCAGATTCTTTACTTCCAATATATTTTCGTTCATCATGATTCCCCCTTATTTTCTCAGTTTTGGATCCAGTGCGTCAGAAAGTCCGTCACCGATCAGATGGAATGACAGCATCGTAAGGACAATCATCAAACACGGGAAGAACAACTGGTGCGGATAGAACATCAGCTGCTGCTGCCCTGCGGATGCCAGCGCACCCCAGCTTGTCTCCGGCGGTCTCACACCCAGCCCGATATAACTTAAAAACGCCTCGCTGAATACGAATCCTGGAATCGACATGGTGATATCTACCATGATAATTCCAAGGGTGTTCGGAAGCAGATGCTTGATAATGATTCTGCCTGTGGACGCTCCCAGTGCTTTTGCCGCCTGTACATAATCCTGTTCCTTGATCTGAAGAATCTGGCCCCGGACCATACGCGCTGTTCCTACCCAGGCTGTCAGGCTCATGGCGAACACAAGGGAAAACAGGCTTCTTCCCATGACCATGGACAGAATCGTGACAATAATCAGATACGGAAGATTTCCGATCAGTTCGCAAAGTCTCATGATGATATCGTCTACCAGCCCGCCTTTTAATCCGGCCAGTGCTCCGGCCAGAGCCCCGATGACAAACATTACTGCGGTACAGCAAAGACCGATATAAATCGAAATCCGGCCGCCGACACAGACACGGGTAAACAGATCTCTTCCCATATCATCTGTTCCAAACCAGTGCTCGGCACTCGGTCCCTGATTTTTAATTTCCGCATTGATATACTGATAATCCTTTCCCGAAATCGTCGGGCCCAAAAACAACAGCAGAATAATCGCAATCAGGAGGATCAGTCCGAAGATTGCAAGCTTGTTGGCTTTGAATCTTCTCCAGACATCCGCCCAGTATGTAAGGGACTTCGCTCCCAGTTCTTCTCCCGACAATCCTTCTGTGCCGATTCGTTCAAACAGATCCTCTGTATCATTCACAGAGTCTGAAATATTGATGTTCTCTCTCATTTCCATCACTTGCTCACCTCGCTTTTACTTCTTTCCCTTTGCGACCCGGATCCTCGGATCCACGATGCCGTACAGAATATCCACAACAATCAGTGCTCCCACAAACAGGATTGCAAAGAAAATGGTAAGTCCGATAATCATCGTATAGTCATTGTCCGAAACTGCTTTTACATAGTAAAAACCAAGCCCCGGAATCGAAAACATCTTCTCAAGAATAAAGGATCCTGCAAACACTCCTGAAACCGCCGGTCCGATCATGGTAATAATCGGGATCATGGAGTTCCGAAGAACGTGTTTTTTGACGACTCTCTTCCGGTTACAGCCCTTCGCCTGAGCCGTAACGATATAGTCTTCCCCGATCACGGAGATCATGCTGCTTCGTGTATATTTCGTATAGGAAGCGATTCCTCCGATGGCGTATGCCGCAACCGGGAGAATGTAGTGCTTTAACTCTCCCCATCCAAATACCGGAACCAGTTTCCATTTGAATGCGAGAAAATACTGCAAAACAGCTGCAAACACAAAGCTTGGCACACAGATCGCCAGCACGACGAGCACCCGTATCACATGATCCACCGGCCTTCCCCGGTTCAGCGCCGCTATCATGCCAAGCGCCACTCCGATGGTCACCTGGAACAAAATAGCAAGCAATCCTATTTTGGCCGAAGTCCATGTATTTTCCCTGATTACTTCATTCGCCGTTTTTCCGGTGTAAACAATGGATTCTCCGAAATTCCCGGTTGTCAAAAGGTTCTTCATATATGTGAGATACCTTTGAAATACCGGCTTGTCCAGTCCGTACTTTTTCTCAATAATCTCCTGTGCCTGCTCCGGCATCTGTCCGACCTTTGCTGCAATCGGATCTCCAGGTGCCCCCGCTACAAGAAAAAATGTAGCTGTTGCAATCAAAAACAATGTCAGAATTGCATATGCCAGCCGTTTCCCAATAAATTTCAGCATCTTTTTCTCTCCCTTCTTTTTCCCGTCAGCTTTCCTCTGACTGCTTTTTCTTTTGAAGTTCCTGGAATAATACTTCCGGCACAATCATGTAATGCTGCTGGATCTCTTCGCAGATCTGCTCCACTGACTGCATCCGGAACGAATCCAGAATCCTCTGGTGGTTATACTGGATATAATCAAATGGCACCAGTGCTTCCGATCCCATCGTATAGTAAGCTGCCGTGTTCCCGCTTTCCAACGACTTCCATACTTTGTAGAGCTTATCACTGTGAGATGCCATTACCACATAAGAATGAAACTGTTCGTCCAGTTCAATGATCTGATAAAGATCTTTCCTACCGGCCGCCTCGCCAAGTTTTCTGAGATTGTTCTCCATTTTTCTGTCCAGTTCTTCCGTCAGTTTTCCGGAGCACATTTTAACCGCAAGTTCTTCTAACGTCGAACGAATCAGATAGGCTTCCTGCATTTCTGCATAAGTCATTGTTCTTACAATACATCCCTTATGAGATTCGTATTTAAGCAGCCCTTCCTCTTCAAGCTGTCTTAATGCTTCCCGGACCGGCCCTCTGCTTGTCTGAAACTCCTCAGAAATCTGGGCTTCAATCATCCTTTCTCCCGGTTTGATTTCTTCATTTAAAATTTTCTTTCGCAAAACTTCCGCAACCTGTTCCCTCAGTGTTTTTCGTGATATTGATGCTTTGGCCATAGTCGTCTCCTTTTTCACTTTACTTTGCGAAATTATTGAGTTTATTATACCCCTCCCCCTTGTATAAAGTCAATTGTTGACAATCGACTTTATACAAAAATAACCGCCAAAATTTCATTTTATTTTTTATGCATTTTGTCTATTACAGGTATTAATTTTTTCTATTTTTGTATGTTTTGCTTATTTTACGTGGATTTGAGATAGATAAAAAAAGACCAAAATTCGACAGAATGGAGATTTCTTTATTCAAATGTGATTTTAACGACAAATTTCCTTATCAAATAAAAAAGAGCCGTTCATCATCCAACGATACGACCGCATTGTTGGAGCAACAGCTCTGATCTTTCATGTTTCCAAATATTTAATTCTCTTTTTTCATTTCGGCAATATAATCATCAATATCCTTTATGATATACTGCTCTCCCATTGTATGGAGAGACTCAAAATACTTCATAATATACTCATCCACTTTGCAGCTTTCGAACAGATCTGCAACTTTAGAACCAGAGAGCCCTTTAAAATGACGATATCTCTCCATGCAATAAATCAAAAAACCGGCTTCTTTGCTCATCTTCTTATGCCTCCTCCGGATAATCATAGGATCCTGTTAAAAGTTCATCCTGGTACATCGTATAAAATGTCAGGGGGCTGTAATGCCATAGTTTCGATTGTTCAT
Source organism: Pseudoflavonifractor sp. BSD2780061688st1 E11 (assembly GCF_005844125.1). Taxonomy (NCBI): domain Bacteria; kingdom Bacillati; phylum Bacillota; class Clostridia; order Eubacteriales; family Oscillospiraceae; genus Pseudoflavonifractor; species Pseudoflavonifractor sp. BSD2780061688st1 E11. The sequence goes on along the minus strand of NZ_SPHM01000012.1, from coordinate 66,647 downwards.
CAGAAAGTTCCTTGTATAATTTCGATCGATAAAAACATGAAATTGCCGATTTTTCATCTATATTACTATTTTTTACAATTTGATCGATAATAGGCGGTATAATAATAGCCAACATTGCGCTGAACTGATCCTGATTCATACAAACTCCCTTGTTTCGAAATGAAGATATTGCAATGAATGTTCCGTTGCAAATACCATCTGATTGAATAATTTGCGAATTTTTAGTGCCTCCAGTGTTTTTTCCTTACTTAGCACCCCTGTCATATAGAGAGTGATCGTACGGTATACATCATCATTTGCCACTGCCCCCAAAAAAGAATCTACCTCTTGCTGCCCTTTCAAATTTCCAATTATTCAAAAACAGCGGGAACCCCTTTTCCCTGTGGTTTTCCCGCTCTTTTCGTATCTCTTTATTTGATAAAGTACTGCCGGCGGCGGGACTTGAACCCGCACATGGTTGCCCATAACAGATTTTGAGTCTGCCTCGTCTGCCATTCCGACACGCCGGCTTTTCCCGGCTGATTAAGCCGAGAATTATTATATCACAGCAACTCTTTGTTTGCAAGGAATTATTTCCAGATTTTTTCTGATTCCGCGATCAGTTCTTTTCCGATCTCAAAGCAGTCGAAGGTTGCAAAGTAGTCTGCCGGAGTCTCGGCGCGGCGGATCAGCTGTGCTGTTCCATCTTCTTTCAAAAGGACTTCTGCGGATTTGAGTTTTCCGTTGTAATTGTAGCCCATGGAAAATCCGTGTGCTCCGGTATCGTGGATCACGAGCACATCTCCCATATCGATCTTCGGAAGCATCCTGTCGATCGCGAATTTATCGTTATTCTCGCAGAGAGATCCGGTGACATCGTATTTATGATCACACGGCTCGTTTTCTTTTCCCATTACTGTAATATGATGGTATGCACCATACATGGCCGGGCGCATCAGATTGACCGCGCAGGCATCCACGCCGATATATTCTTTATGCGTATGTTTTTCATGGATCGCTTTTGTCACAAGACATCCGTACGGTCCCATCATAAATCTTCCAAGTTCCGTGTAGATTGCCACATCCCCCATTTCTGCCGGAACGAGCACTTTTTCGTATACTTTTCGTACGCCTTCTCCGATGACGCGGATATCATTCGGCTCCTGGTCCGGACGGTATGGAATTCCGATTCCGCCGGAAAGATTGATAAATTTGATATGAACACCGGTCTCTTCTTTCAGCTTGACCGCTGTTTTGAAAAGCACTTCGGCAAGCATCGGGTAGTACTCATTCGTCACCGTGTTGCTTGCGAGAAATGCGTGGATTCCGAATTCTTTTGCTCCTTTTGACTTCAGGATTTTAAATGCTTCTGTGATCTGTTCTGTTGTCATGCCGTATTTGGCATCTCCCGGGTTGTCCATGATGTCATTGGTAATCTGAAAAACTCCACCCGGATTGTAACGGCAGCTGATCGTCTCCGGAATGTGTCCGATCGCTTCTTCAAGGAAATCAATATGCGTGATATCATCCAGATTGATGATGGCCCCGAGACGGTCGGCAAGCTGAAAGTCCTCTGCCGGAGTATCATTGGATGAAAACATGATGTCCTCTCCTTTCATTCCCATTGCCCCGGATAACATCAACTCCGTAAAAGAGGAACAGTCACAGCCGCAGCCATACTCCTTTAAAATCTGAATCAGGAACGGATTCGGCGTCGCCTTTACTGCAAAATATTCTTTATATCCCGGATTCCATGCAAAGGCCTCCTTTAAAGCTCTTGCGTTCTCCCGAATCCCCTTTTCATCGTACAGGTGAAACGGGGTCGGAAATTCCTGAATAATTTCATCCAGTTTTTCTTTGGAAACAAATGGTTTCTTTTCCATCAGTTCTTTTCTCCTTTCGTAAGTTCAATCACTTTTATCTCATTTGCCATCGCCTCTTTGAAAATCTCAACGAAATTGCGCTGGCTTGTATACAGACAGGTGTTTCCGGACCGCTCTCCATATTCTCCGCTCAGGACAAAGGAGGAATCCACAATCATTCCCACCTGCCCTTTTTTGTCCCCGGCACGGTAAATGGTCCCTGGTTCTTGTAACTCTTCCCAGTCTGTGATGATGACGACTTTCTTTCCTGCATCGGAAAGAGTCTGCAGATCCGGAAGCACTACTTTCAGGAAAGACTGTCCGGCTGAAATATAAACTCTTTCTTCTGCTTTTTTCAGAAGACCTCTTGCCTTTGACTCCACTGCCTCCTGCCCGGAAATAGTGATGTAGCCTTCCTCTTCTTTTTTCTGAACAGGCGCATGGAGAAGCAGCCAGTCCTCCTCATTTTTCAGCTGGTCAATCTTTTCTTCACAGAACTCCTGAACCGGCACTGCAAGATATTTTCTGCCTGTCTCATTTTCTTCCAGATAAGCTGCTCCTTTCTCGCACAGAGAAGCCAGCGAGGCATAGACATTCGAACGGGAAATTCCCGTCAGTTTTGCCGCCTCATATCCGGTCAGCTTTCCATTCTCAAGAAGGCTCTCATAAAGGGAAGCCTCCTGTCTCGTTAAATCAAATTTCATTAAATGCTCTTTAAACTGTTCTGTACCCATATTTTCTCCTTAGTAGCTCTTTATGGTACTACTATAGCACATTTTCCCGGAAAGTCAAGAAAAATCAGGACAGACAATTCTGTCCGCCCTGACTGCATTTTTTATTCAATTACCGCAATTCTCATCATATTGCTTCCGCTGTTCCCCGCATAAGAATAAGATCCCATCGGCGCAGGAAGCCCTGCCGTCAATACAACGATATCCCCCGGTTCCACGTACTGTTTCGCTTTTACCATCTCAAGCGCGTTTTCACAGACATCTTCCATAGACTTCAGCGGAATAGATTTCAGCGGACGTACGCCCCAGTAAATCTGCATTCTGCGGAGTGTCGCCTCATCCGGACTGACACCGATGACATCTGCTCTCGGTTTGAATTTGGATACCACCTTCGCGGTTGCTCCGGACATGGTCGGCGCGACAATACATTTTGCATCCAGGTTGTCTGCTGTTGCTACAGTGGAAAATCCGATAGCACTGGAGATGCTCTGTCTTCTGTGCTGCTGTGCTTTTTTCAGAAGCACATCATAGTCCAGATGGCTCTCCGTATTTTCTACGATCTGCACCATCATCTTGAGTGCCTCTACCGGGTATTTACCCTGTGCTGTCTCCCCGGAAAGCATGACAGCATCGGTTCCGTCATATACCGCATTTGCCACGTCGGTTACCTCTGCACGTGTCGGGCGAGGATTCCGGATCATGGAGTCAAGCATCTGTGTCGCTGTAATAACCGGTTTGAAGTTGTCATTACATTTCTTAATAATTTCCTTCTGGATATACGGAACTTCCTGTGCCGGAATTTCCACACCCATATCACCTCTTGCAACCATGACACCGTCCGCGCAGCGGATAATTTCATCGATATTGCGGATTCCTTCCGCATTTTCAATTTTTGCTATGATCGGAATATAAGGGGCGTTACATTCTCTTAACCAGCTTCGGATTTCGATAATGCACTCTGCGTTTCTTACAAAGGAAGCTGCGATAAAATCGATGCCCTGGCTGACGCCGAATTTAATGTCCTCTCTGTCTTTCTCTGTAATAGCCGGAAGACGTACCGGTACATTCGGTACATTGATCCCCTTCTTCTCCCCGAGTTCTCCTCCGTTGATTACCTTACAGATAATATCGTTTTCTGTAATTCTGACAACTTCCAACTCTATAAGTCCATCATCAATCAGGATTTTCCGTCCAGGCATTACATCTTCGGTCAGCCCGTTGTAAGTGATGGAAACTTTGTGTTCATCTCCGACAATGTCCTCGGAAGTCAATGTGAATTCAGCCCCCTCCTGTAATATCACTTTCTTTCCGTCTTTCAGGACACCTGTACGAATCTCCGGTCCTTTTGTATCCAGAAGAATTGCAACCGGCAGTTTCTCCTCTTCCCGGATCTTCTTGAGCATATCCATACGGAACTTATGCTCTTCATAGTCACCATGTGAAAAATTGAATCTCGCAATATTCATCCCGTTTTTCACAAGATTTCTCATCAGATTCTCATCATTTGCATTTGGTCCCATTGTGCATACAATCTTCGTCTTCTTCATTTTCTTCCATTCCTTTCTGGTCGTAACCTCTTGATGTGCCTTTCTATTTTACATGTTCATGTGTAAACAGATGATCCTGACAGTATTCATAGTTTCCATTACATTTTGAGCAGTAGCGGAATTCCAGTTCCGGATGGTCCAGCTCCGTCCGTCCGCAGACTGCACACCGGTGCTTCGGCACTCTGCCGTCAGGCTGCGCGGAATAATGATTCTGCGGCCTTGCTTTCATCTGTTTTTTGAATTCTCTTCTGCGCTTCTGCTGCTTTGGAGAAAATTGTGCGTAGTTTCTCGTTGAAACATAAAAAATCACAAAATTCAGAATCGAAATTGCCGCCGCAAAAGCACTTGCCCGGTAGCTGGTGTATGTTCCGCCGTATGACGGAAGAAAACCCTGAATGATCGTCCAGATGAAAAATGCCCCGTCGATCCATGCCAGCCATTTTGCCTTGACAGGCAGAATATAAAACAGAAGGAACTCCATGTCCGGATATACCGCTGCAAAAGCAAAGAACAGGGAAAGGTTCAGATAGGACGTACCCAGCATGTAGACCTGACCTGTAACCAGATAGATCAAAAGGGCGGCAATCACGTGGAACAGCACACCGGTAAAAAAATAAAGGTTGAACCGGAATGATCCCCACGTTTGCTCCAGCGTTCTTCCAATCATATAATAAAAATAAAGAGCAATGATCAGAAAGATCAGGTTGTTTGACGGCGGCTGAATCAAAAATGTAACGATTCTCCAAATTTGTCCGTGCAGAATTTCAGCTGCGTTCAATGACAGATACTGGATATAAAAATACGGATTGATGTAGTCCAGCACAAATCCGATTCCATACAGAATAATAATAAAATACATCAGATTCGGAATCGCATATCTGCCGAATTTACGCTCTAAACGTGAAATCCAATTCATCTTTTTTCTCCTTTCATACTCGTTTTTCATTGTATCCTCTCCCTGTTTTTTTGTCAATCGGCTTCACAGACTTTACAGGAATTCTTCCCGGACTTTACAGGAAATTCATTTTTCCTTAGGAAGATTTTATTGTATCTTGCTCCTTTTTGTCGTATAATAAACGATGTTGCAAAAATATATTAATTATAAGAAGAAATACATCTGCACATATAAGATAGAAAAGGAGTAACACAATATGAGCCAAAGGGATATTTTCACTCTGGGAATTGACATCGGTTCTACCACTGTCAAGATTGCGGTTCTTGATGAAAAGAACGAGATGATATTCTCAGATTATGAACGACATTTTGCCAACATTCAGGAAACCCTTTCTGACTTGCTTGGAAGAGCTGTCCACCAGCTCGGGGCCATTCATGTATCTCCGGTCATTACCGGAAGCGGCGGCCTTACCCTGGCAAAGCACCTCGGTGTTCCTTTTGTCCAGGAAGTAATTGCTGTGTCCACTGCCTTACAGGATTATGCTCCTCAGACCGATGTCGCCATCGAACTCGGCGGCGAAGACGCAAAGATTATCTATTTTGAAAACGGAAATGTGGAACAGAGAATGAACGGAATCTGTGCCGGAGGTACCGGTTCCTTTATCGACCAGATGGCCTCTCTTCTTCAAACGGATGCCACAGGTTTGAATGAATATGCAAAAAATTATAATGCCTTATATGATATTGCCGCACGCTGCGGTGTGTTTGCCAAGACAGATATCCAGCCTCTGATCAATGACGGTGCCGCAAAGGAGGACCTGGCAGCCTCTATTTTCCAGGCGGTAGTCAATCAGACAATCAGCGGTCTGGCATGCGGAAAGCCGATCCGCGGACATGTTGCATTCCTCGGCGGTCCGCTGCATTTCCTCTCCGAGCTGAGAGCGGCATTTATCCGGACACTAGAGCTGGATGACGAACATACGATTGCTCCGAAGAATTCCCACCTGTTTGCTGCTGTTGGATCCGCACTGAATTCCAAAAAAGATCTGGATGTTCCGATTATTGAGCTGCAGAAACGTCTGGCAAATCATATCCAGATGGATTTCGAAGTGGAGCGTCTTGACCCTCTCTTCGCTTCCGAGGAGGAGTTCCGTGAATTTAAGGAACGGCATGACAGACATCAGGTCCCTGTCAAGGATCTTTCCACCTACAAAGGGAATGTTTATCTTGGAATCGATGCCGGTTCCACTACGACAAAAGCTGCGCTTGTAGGCGAAGATGGTACACTTCTTTATTCCTTTTACCATGGAAATGACGGAGATCCGCTTGCTACAACGATCACCGCGCTGAAAGATATTTATTCCAGGCTTCCGGAAGATGCACGGATTGCCTACTCCTGCTCCACCGGATACGGAGAGGCGCTGATGAAAGCTGCGTTCCTTCTGGATGAGGGAGAAGTCGAGACGATCTCGCATTATTATGCGGCCTCTTTCTTCGAACCGGATGTGGACTGTATTCTCGACATCGGCGGCCAGGATATGAAATGTATCAAAATCAAAAATCATACGGTAGATTCCGTACAGCTCAATGAAGCCTGCTCCTCCGGATGCGGTTCTTTCATTGAAACCTTCGCCAAGTCGCTGAATTACTCTGTAGAGGATTTTGCGGACGAGGCACTTTACGCCAAACATCCGATTGACCTCGGAACACGGTGTACGGTATTTATGAACTCAAAAGTAAAGCAGGCCCAGAAAGAAGGCGCTTCTGTTGCCGATATTTCCGCCGGTCTTGCCTACTCCGTCATCAAGAATGCGCTGTTCAAGGTTATCAAGGTTTCCGACGCATCGGAACTTGGTAAGAACATTGTTGTCCAGGGCGGTACTTTCTATAATAATGCTGTACTGCGCAGCTTTGAAAAAATCGCCAACTGCGAGGCTGTCCGCCCGGATATCGCCGGAATCATGGGAGCATTTGGAGCAGCACTGATTGCCCGTGAACGGTACCATACATATGACTGCAAAGAGACAACCATGCTCTCTATCGAAGATATTGAAAATCTGACATACGAAACATCCATGGCAAAATGTCAGAGATGTGCCAACCACTGCCGTCTGACAATCAACAAGTTTACCGGCGGAAGACGTTTCATCACCGGAAACCGTTGTGAGCGGGGTCTTGGAAAGGAAAAGACCAACACCGATATTCCAAACCTCTTCTCCTATAAAAATGAACGGTATTTTGGCTACAAGCCGCTTCCAAAGGAAGAGGCTCCTCACGGAACGATCGGACTTCCAAGAGTACTGAACATGTACGAAGATTACCCTCTGTGGTTTACCTTCTTTACAGAACTGGGATTTTCCGTTGTTCTTTCTCCTTCTTCTTCGAGAAAGATCTATGAGATGGGAATCGAATCCATCCCAAGCGAGTCCGAGTGCTATCCGGCAAAGCTTGCCCACGGCCATGTGGAGTGGCTGATCCGTCAGAATGTGGACCGGATCTTCTACCCTTGCATTCCATACGAACGGAATGAATTTCCGGATGCGAACAACCACTACAACTGCCCGATTGTTACATCCTATGCGGAAAACATCAAAAACAATATGGACGAGATCGTACAGGGAAAGGTTGATTTCATGAATCCGTTCCTTGCACTGACAAGCGAAGAGATCATGGCGGACCGCCTGGTCGAAATCTTCTCTGAAAAATTCCGGATTCCGGAGGAAAAAATCCGGGATGCTGCCCACAAAGGATGGGTAGAACTGGAAAACTGCCGGGACGATATCCGTAAAAAAGGCGAGGAGACCCTCGCTTATCTGGATAAAACCGGCCGCCATGGAATTGTGCTGGCAGGTCGTCCGTACCATTATGACCCGGAAGTCAACCACGGTATTCCGGAACTGATTACTTCTTATGGAATTGCCGTGCTGACAGAGGATTCCATCTCTCACTTAAATCCGGTGGAACGGCCGCTTAATGTCATGGACCAGTGGATGTATCATTCCCGTCTTTACGCGGCTGCAAACTATGTCAAGACAACTGAGAACCTGGATCTGATCCAGCTTAACTCTTTCGGGTGTGGACTTGATGCGGTAACCACCGATGAGGTGGCAGATATTCTGACCGGTTCCGGAAAGATTTATACCTCGCTGAAAATTGATGAGGTCAACAATCTGGGCGCAGCCAGAATCCGTATCCGTTCTCTTCTTGCGGCTATCCGCGCAAGAGATGTAAAAAAAGAAAAACGTGAAGTTCGAAGTGCTGCAATTGAAAAAATTCCGTTTACAAAAGAGATGAAGGAAACGTATACCATCCTTTGTCCGCAGATGTCACCGATCCACTTCGATCTGATTGAGCCTGCATTCCGGGCTTCCGGCTACAAGATTGAAGTGCTTCCAAATGATAACCGGGATGCGGTCAATGTTGGCCTGAAATATGTCAACAATGACGCCTGCTATCCGTCTCTGATGGTTGTAGGCCAGATCATGGATGCGATCCTTTCCGGAAAATATGATACCGATCATCTTGCGGTGATTATTTCCCAGACGGGAGGCGGCTGCCGTGCTTCAAACTATATCGGATTTATCCGCCGCGCTCTGAAGAAAGCCGGATATGCCCATATCCCGGTTATTTCCATCAACCTGAGCGGACTGGAAAAGAATCCTGGATTCAAGATTACGCCGATGCTGGCGCTGCGCGGTGTGTATGCCGCAGTCCTTGGAGATGTCTTTATGCGGTGTCTCTACCGGATTCGTCCGTATGAGGCTGAAAAAGGATCTGCCAATGCGCTCTATGAAAAATGGGCTGCTGTCTGCCGGAAATTTGTCTCTGAAGGATATCCTTCCAGACGCCGGTTCAAAAAACTTTGCCGGCAGATCATTCATGACTTTGATACTCTGCCGATCACGGATGAGAAAAAGCCCCGTGTAGGAGTTGTAGGAGAAATCCTTGTCAAATTCCTTCCGGCGGCAAACAATTATCTGGTTGATCTTCTGGAGCATGAAGGCGCAGAGGCGGTTGTGCCGGATCTTGTAGACTTTCTGCTGTACTGCTTCTACAACTCCAACTTCAAGCATACCCATCTGGGAATGAAGAAGTCTTCCGCCCGGCTCGCAAATCTCGGTATCAAGGTGATCGAATGGTTCCGGAAGCCGGCTGTGGACGCATATAAAAAGAGCAAGCGTTTTACTCCGCCGTCCAGAATTGAACATCTTGCCTCCATGGCAAGTGAAGTTGTTCAGCTTGGAAACCAGACCGGTGAGGGATGGTTCCTGACCGGCGAAATGCTGGAGCTGATCGAGACAGGCGCAAAGAATATCGTCTGCACACAGCCGTTTGCCTGCCTTCCAAACCATGTGGTCGGAAAAGGTGTTATTAAAGAGCTTAGACGGCTTCACCCGGAATCCAATATTGTTGCGATCGACTACGATCCGGGTGCCAGCGAGGTAAATCAGCTGAACCGTATCAAGCTGATGCTCTCTACCGCAAATAAAAATCTCGAAAAAGAACAGCAGGCATCCATTTGATGCCTGCCGGATCATCATTTAACAATACGAATACATTCTGCTTCAATGAGCAAACAGCTTTGGCTCTCGTTTCCTGATAAACGAGAGCCATTTTTTAACCTTCTGTTTTATCCGAACTTATTCGAAACTCTGCATAGGCATATTCTTTACTTCGATTTGTGAGCTTGAAGAAGGAATTCCTTTTTCGTCCGAACAAAGTTCTAATAATACTGCCGGGGTCGTTTCGCTATTGCCGATATGCTCTTTTTTCGACGCACACCCATTGCATCCTAACAGAATCACAGCTATTAAAATTAATATCTTCATATATTCTGATCCCCGCCTTTCTTTTTTTATATGTTATATTCATCATACCTGTCATCATTTGCTTTGTCAATTTTATATAATCGCGCACAACGCAAAATACTGTATGCCAGATACGTCCGGTATCCTGCATACAGTATTTCACATAGGGCATATATAATAATTTTTAAGAAGGGGCTGATTATTTAGCCTGCTCAAGAAGTTTGTCAATGCTTACAAGTTTGACACTCAGTGTAAATACTTCCATTGCCAGTTTGATTTCATCCAGTGTCGGATAAGACGGCGCAATACGGATATTGCTGTCATGCGGGTCTTTTCCGTATGGATAGGTCGCTCCTGCGTTTGTCATCACAAGTCCGGCTTCTTTCGCCTTTGCGACGATCGCCTTCGCGCATCCGTCCATGGAATCAAAGGAGATAAAGTATCCTCCCCGCGGAGCCAGCCAGCTTCCGATTTCCAGTCCGTCAAGTTCCTTTTCCAGAGAAGCAAGCACCGTGTCAAATTTCGGTCGCATGCTTGCTGCATGTTTTTTCATATGTTCTACCATTCCGTGAATATCTTTAAAATATCTTGCGTGACGGAGCTGATTCAGCTTATCGTGTCCGATTGTCTGAATCTTCATCTGCTCACGGATCTCTTTCAGGTTGGCATCTGAAGCGGCAATCGCTGCGATACCGGATCCCGGAAAACTGATCTTGGATGTGGAAGAAAACTTGTAGACCATATCCGGATGGCCTTCTTTCTTACACTCCATCAGAATCTCAATCAGGTAGTCCTGCTTATCTTCATAGAGATGGTGGATTCCGTAAGCGTTATCCCAGTAGATACGGAAATCTTCTGCTGCCGGATTCAGCTTTGCGAAACGGTGTACTGTTTCGTCAGAATAGGTAATTCCCTGCGGATTGGAATATTTCGGCACACACCAGATACCTTTTACTGCCGGGTCTGTGCTTACAAGCTCTTCTACCATATCCATATCCGGTCCGGTCGGAGTCATTGGGATATTGATCATCTCGATTCCAAAATGCTCTGTAATCGCAAAATGTCGGTCATATCCCGGAACCGGACATAAGAATTTCACCTTGTCAAGTTTACACCATGGCGTACTTCCCATAACACCGTGAATCATGGAACGCGCTACCGTATCGTACATTACATTCAGACTGGAGTTTCCAAAAATAACGATATTGTCCTTCGGAACTTCCATCATATCTGCCAGAAGCTGCTTTGCCTCTTTAATCCCGTCTAATACTCCGTAGTTTCTGCAGTCAACACCCTCTTCGCATACGAGGTCGGAACTGCTGGTCAGAACATCCATCATTCCCATAGAAAGATTCAGCTGCTCTGTAGAAGGCTTTCCACGGGACATATCAAGTTTCAGTCCCTTCGCCTTTACATCCTCAAACTTTTTAGTAAGCTCTTTTTTCAGAGCTTTCAGCTCATTTTTGCTCAGATCTTTATATGCTGTCATGGTTCTACCGCCCTTCTTCATTTTCACTGGTTTCTATTGTATCGGGCTTTTGACTTTTCGTCAACTGTTTCTTGCAATTTTCTCTTTATTTTTCTAATTTTCACGGGAAATCAGGTTGAAAATGAATTTTTTATGTTGATTTTATTCATTTTTCAGCCTATCCTGCAAGATCCGGTTGTGAACAGATTGAAAAAAAGCGGAACAGCCGAAGCCGCCCCGCTCATTTTGACATTCAATTTCTATTTACGTACAAGAAGGGATGTTCCTGTCATCTCTTCCGGCTGTTTCATTCCCATCATCTCGATCAGAGTCGGTGCGATGTCTGCCAGACATCCTCCTTCTCTCAGTCCGTATGCCGGATCTGCGTTGACGATAATGAACGGCACCTGGTTGGTTGTGTGGGCCGTAAACGGCTCGCCTGTCGTCTCATCGATGAGCTGCTCTGCATTTCCGTGGTCTGCGCAGATAAACATCTGTCCGTCCACTTCTTTAATGGCATCTACCGCTTTTCCTACGCACTCATCGACCGCTTCGATCGCTTTAATGGCAGCTGCTTCTACTCCCGTGTGGCCTACCATATCCGGGTTTGCGAAGTTGATAATGATGACATCGTATTTCTGTGAACGGATTGCTTCAACCAGCTTGTCACACACTTCGTACGCACTCATTTCCGGTTTCAGGTCATAGGTCGCAACTTTCGGTGATTTTACAAGAATACGGTCTTCTCCCGGATTCGGCTCTTCCACACCGCCATTGAAGAAGAATGTAACGTGCGCGTATTTCTCTGTCTCGGCGATTCTTGCCTGTGTCATATTGTTTGCGGCAAGGAATTCTCCGAACGTATTTGTGATCTCTGTCTTATGGAACGCGATCAGCTTATTCGGGATTGTCACGTCATATTCTGTAAAGCATACATAGGTTGTGCAGATGCGGTCTCCTCTGTCAAATCCGTCAAATTCATCCGCACAGAACACTCTTGTGATCTCTCTTGCACGGTCCGGGCGGAAGTTGAAGAAGATGATGGAATCGTTGTTCTTGATTGTTGCGACCGGTTTTCCGTCTTTTGTAATGACAGCCGGAACAACAAATTCATCCGTCTTTCCGTCATCGTAGGATTTCTGTACTGCTTCTACAGCATCTTCGCATGTATTTCCTTCGCCTTTTACAAGGGCATTGTATGCGAGTTCTACACGATCCCAGCGGTTATCTCTGTCCATTGCGTAGTAGCGTCCCATCACGGAAGCAATCTCACCGACGCCGATCTCCTTCATCTTGTCAGAAAGTTCCTGCACATAATCTTTTCCGGATTCCGGTGGTGTGTCACGTCCGTCCAGGAAGCAGTGAACATAGACTTTGGAGATTCCCTGACGTTTCGCAAGTTCCAGAAGTCCGTAGATATGTGTATTGTGGCTGTGTACACCTCCGTCAGAGACAAGTCCGTACATGTGCAGTGCACTGTCATTCTTCTTTACATTTTCACATGCTGCAAGCAGTGCTTCATTTTCAAAGAAATCTCCATCCTGAATGGATTTTGTAATCTTTGTCAGATCCTGATATACGATCCGGCCTGCACCCATATTGAGGTGTCCGACCTCTGAATTTCCCATCTGTCCGTCCGGCAGTCCTACCGCCATGCCGCTTGCATTTCCGCGGACAAACGGACACTCTGCCATTAATTTATCCATAACAGGAGTTTTGGCCTCTGCAACCGCATTCCCGTTGGTCTTCTCGCTCAGCCCATAACCATCCAAGATCATCAATACTGTTGGTTTCTTACTCATTGTTTTCTCTCCTTTTTACTATAAAATTTCTTTTACCGTTTCCCGCTCCATGAGCCGGACCGGAATCCGGATATCTACCTTTTTCTCTTCCTTTTCTTCCAGTGCCTGAAACAGCAGTTCTGCGGCTTTGCGCCCTTTTTCCGCCGCGCCCTGTCTGACTGTCGTCAGTCTTGGATATGCAAATTTTGACATGCCAAGATCGTCAAATCCAATGATCGAAATATCTTTCGGAATCCAGATCCCGTGATGCCGGAAATAATCCATGGCTTCCAGAGCATAATAATCTCTGCTGAAAATGACTGCTGTATAATCAAAAATATGCCCCGCCAGAGACTGCAGCATGGCAAGCTGCCTGTCCTCATGGATACTTCCCATATAAATGTGCTCCTGCGCAAACGGAAGGTGTGCCTCCTTGAGAGCCCGCTTATACCCGGCCAGACGTCTTTCAGACACATCGCCCGGTGTTCCGTCCGGATCGTATGGCCCGTCTGCAACATAGGCAATTCTCCGGTGCCCCTTCCCGATCAGATAAGAGGCTGCCTGATAAGCTCCCTCTTCATCCTCGGTTCCAACATTTCTGAAGATTTCATCCTCCCGGAAATAGCAGTCGGTAAAAACTGCCGGCATTTTCATGTCCTTTCCAAGTTCTCTGCAGATTTCTGTCGGAATACCGATCGTCAGCAGACCGTCTACATTCCACGTATGAATCAGATCCCGGATTTCTCTCTCGGTAGATGCGGCGTACAGCATCATATAGTATCCACGCGACCGCACTTCCTTTTCAATCTCTACAATCATTTCAGCGGCAAGAGGATGATACAGTGTCTCACGTTCGGAACCTGCCGGAACGTTGGAAATCACTCCGATAATTCTGGATTGATTCTGGACAAGCATGCGCGCTCCCATATTCGGGACGTACTGCATCTCTTCCATAATCCGTTCGATCCGCTCTTTCGTCTCTTTGGAGACCTTTTTGGTTCTTCCGTGTATAACATTGGACACTGTCATGGCGCTGACATTCGCTGCCTGTGCGATATCTTTAATCGTAACCATTCTACTTTCCCTTCCCGCATTTGTGTTTCACGCTTCTCAGATCTTCTTCTGACTTTTTCTATTGTACTATTTTCAGCTGCATTTTGCAATATTTTCAGGGAAAGTGCCGGGTAACAGCAAAACCCTGCGGACATTTGAATCCGCAGGGTTTCTCTTCCTTATTTCCAGTTTACGATTTTACCAAAATCAGCTTTGAGAGAAGCTCCTCCAACAAGTCCTCCGTCGATATCCGGCTGTGCGAATAATTCCGGAGCTGTTGCCGGATTTACAGAGCCGCCGTACTGGATCCGGATTGCTTCCGCAGTTGCTTCATCATAGATTTCTGCAATGCATGCACGGATGCCTGCGCATACTTCCTGTGCCTGCTCTGTTGTTGCTGTTTTTCCTGTTCCGATTGCCCAGATCGGTTCATAAGCGATCACTGCTGTCTTTGCCTGATCTGCTGTCACGTTCTGGAAAGCAATCTTGATCTGCATACGAACGAAATCCATTGTCACGCCCTGTTCTCTCTGCGTAAGAGTTTCTCCACAGCAAATGATCGGTGTGATGCCGTGTTCAAATGCTTTCAGTACTTTCTTATTAACATCTTCGTCTGACTCTCCAAAATACTCTCTTCTTTCGGAATGTCCGATGATGACATATTTCACTCCTGCATCTGTCAGCATTTCCGGAGCGATTTCTCCTGTATATGCACCCTTTTCTTCAAAGTACATGTTCTCGGCACCAATTACGATATTGCTGCCTTTTGCTGCTCCCATAGCCGGAATAATATCAATTGCCGGTACACAGAATACAACATCTGCTTCCTCTGTTGCTACGAGAGGCTTTAACTCGTTTACCAGAGCAACTGCCTGGGACGGAGTCATGTTCATTTTCCAGTTTCCGGCGATAATCTTCTTTCTTGCCATTTTGTTTACCCTCTTTTCTGTGTTCTACTTATCGTTCGCTGCTGCTACACCCGGTAATTCTTTTCCTTCAAGGAATTCCAGAGATGCACCGCCGCCTGTAGAGATATGTGTCATCTTATCTCCGTATCCAAGCTGGTTGACAGCTGCTGCGGAGTCTCCTCCTCCGATGATTGTTACAGCTTCTGTATTTGCAAGTGCTTCTGCCACGGCCTTTGTTCCATGAGCAAATTTCGGCATTTCAAAACATCCCATCGGTCCGTTCCATACAACTGTCTTCGCATCTTTTACAGCCTCGGCAAAAATTTTCTCAGTCTCAGGTCCGATGTCCATTCCTTCCCATCCGTCCGGAATTTCTCCAGTTTTTACAATCTGGGTGTTTGCATCATTTGAGAACTGATCACCAATAATATTATCAATCGGAAGAAGAAGCTTGACACCTTTTTCTTCTGCTTTTTTGATCATGTTTGCCGCATACTCCAGATAATCATCCTCACAGAGGGAAATTCCGATCTTTCCACCCTGGGATTTTGCAAATGTATAAGCCATTCCGCCTCCGATGATCAGAGTGTCAACTTTGTCAAGAAGTCTCTCGATTACGGAAATCTTGCTGGATACTTTCGCTCCGCCAAGGATGGCAACAAACGGTCTCTCCGGATTTTCCACTGCGTTTCCGAGGAAATCGATTTCTTTCTGCATCAGATATCCTACAACAGCTGTATCTACATATTTTGTCACACCTACATTGGAGCAGTGCGCTCTGTGAGCAGTACCGAACGCATCGTTTACGAATACATCGCAGAGAGAAGCAAGCTCCTGGCTGAATTTATCTTCATTCTTTGTCTCTTCTGCGCGGTAACGTGTATTTTCAAGAAGAATAACATCTCCATCATTCATTGCTTCCACTGCAGCCTTTGCGTTTGGTCCTACTACTTCCGGATCTGCTGCAAATTTCACTTCCTGTCCAAGTAATTCAGAAAGTCTTACAGCAACCGGTGCCAGAGATAATTCCGGTTTCGGTTCTCCTTTCGGTTTTCCAAGGTGGGAGCAGAGAATCACTTTTCCGCCGTCGGCGATGAGCTTTTTAATGGTCGGAAGTGCTGCAACAAGACGGTTTTCATCTGTGATTTTGCCGTCGATCAACGGTACGTTGAAATCGCATCTTACAAGGACTCTTTTCCCTTTTACATTGATATCATCTACGGATTTTTTGTTAAGCATTGTTTTTTGCCTCCTTATTATTCTGACAAAAAGGGTCCGGTCCCATAAAAGACCGGACCCTGCGTTGAGTCTTATTCCGGCAGGACAGCCTGCCCGCTTATGATTCGGAATATCAGAAATTATAATAATGTTCCGAAATGTTTGATTGTTCTTACCATCTGGCTTGTGTAAGAATTTTCGTTGTCATACCAGGAAACAACCTGAACTTCTGTTGTTCCGTTATCTAATGGTAATACCATTGTCTGAGTAGCATCGAATAAGGAACCATATGTCATTCCTACGATATCGCTGGATACGATTTCGTCTTCGTTGTATCCGTAAGATTCGTTGGATGCTGCTTTCATAGCTTCGTTGATCTGTTCTTTTGTAACATTTCCTTCAACAACAGCTGTTAAGATTGTTGTAGATCCTGTAGGTGTTGGTACACGCTGAGCGGATCCGATTAATTTACCGTTCAATTCAGGAATAACTAATCCAATGGCTTTTGCTGCTCCTGTAGAGTTTGGTACGATGTTGCATGCTGCTGCACGGGATCTTCTTAAGTCACCTTTTCTCTGCGGTCCGTCAAGTGTCATCTGGTCGCCTGTGTAAGCGTGGATTGTGCACATGATACCGGATTTGATCGGTGCAAGATCGTTCAGTGCTTTAGCCATAGGAGCCAAGCAGTTTGTTGTACAGGATGCTGCGGAGATGATGTTGTCATCCTTTGTAAGTTTGTCGTGGTTTACATTGTAAACGATGGTAGGAAGATCATTTCCTGCCGGTGCGGAAATAACAACTTTCTTAGCACCTGCCTTGATGTGAGCGGAAGCTTTTTCTTTGGATGTATAGAAACCTGTACATTCAAGAACTACATCTACTCCGATCTCTCCCCATGGAAGTTCTTCAGCGTTAGCTTTTGCATAGATTTTGATTTCCTGTCCGTCAACTGTGATGGAATCTTCGCCTGCTGTAACCTTATCTGCTAATGCGTATTTTCCCTGTGTTGAGTCATATTTTAATAAGTGAGCAAGCATTTTCGGAGATGTGAGGTCGTTGATTGCAACAATCTCATATCCTTCTGCTCCGAACATTTGTCTGAATGCAAGACGTCCGATACGTCCAAAACCATTAATCGCTACTTTTACTGCCATGATTAATTCCTCCTAAAGTTTAATTTAGTTTCTGTTCTGCATGATGCAGATGGTGATTCTTCCTTGTTAAAGATTCATCAACCATACTGATTGTACTAAAAAAAAGACAGGAATTCAAGTATCTTTACATATTTTTATCCAAGTTTTTGCCATTTCTCTTATATCGATTCCTGCCCTGCAAGAATTTTGTTTATATTCGATAGACATTTTAAATGATTTTCAAAAATTTCGGCTTTCTGTCTATAAATATTGTATAATACCGGAATCCGCATTCCTCCAGAATCCTTCCGGCATCCTCGTACTGGTATGCGATGTGATCCGGCTGATGGGCATCAGATCCCACTGTGATGATCTCTCCGCCAAGCTCTCTGTAACGCCTGATAATCTCCGGGTACGGATGACAGAATCCAAGTTTGTACTTAAAGCCTGCCATGTTCATCTCGATTCCCTTTCCGTGTTCAATCAGCCATCGCAGGATTTCATCAATCAGGTCTGAATAGTTTTTCCAGTTGTAATCTCTTGCCTGGTTTCTGCCGTACCGCACGATATAGTCCATATGGCCGAGCACATCGAAATCCTGTATGATCCGGATGTTTTCCCATGTCTCTACAAATGATTTTTCATATACTTCCGCGTCTGAACGGGTTGCGAACAGTACCCGGTTATACGGATCTCTCCCCTCCACAACATGTGTGCTTCCGATCACAAAGTCAAAGGGATAGGAGGCTGTAAAATTCCGATAGTATTCTCCCAGATGCTGCTGAAATCCGATTTCCACCCCAAGTCCGACGGAAATCTGATCTTTGAATTTCTCTTTTAACTCCTGGATTGCCGGTATATAGCGGTCCATGTCAATCCGGAACTGCTGGTCGTCTTCCGGATAATCCCAGTCCTGATGGTCTGTAATACAGATCTGTTTTAATCCTTTTCTGACTGCGCCAAGCGCCATCGATTCCGGAGATGCGTCCGAATCCGATGAAAAATTCGTGTGCATGTGATAATCTGCTGTGATCATACTTTCTCCTTCCCGTATCAGATGATACGTCCTCCGCCAAGAATATAGCCGTCACTGTAGAGAACCAGTGCCTGTCCCGGTGTCACCGCCCGCTGAGGTTCTTCAAATGTACAGGTGATTTCGTCATCCCCTGTCTTCTGGAGCGTACACCAGCCACCCCGGTGGTTGTAACGGATTTTGGCGAAGATCCTCTTTCCTTCCAGTTCCTTAAAGTCTGCCGCTCCCATTGGATTGAGCAGGCGTGCCTTCACTTCCCGTTTCAGTGACTCTTCATCATTTCCAAGTACCACTTCGTTTGTCTCCGGACGGATCGCAAGGACAAAAACCGGATAACCAAGGGCCACTCCAAGTCCTTTTCTCTGTCCTACCGTGTAATGGATAATTCCTTTGTGCTTCCCGAGAATGTTGCCGTTTACATCGACAAAATTTCCCTCTTTTGGTTCCTGCCCGGTATGGCTTTTGATAAAGGATGCATAGTCTCCATCCGGAATGAAGCAGATATCCTGGCTGTCCGCTTTCTGTGCCACGGAAATTCCTGCTTTTGCCGCAATTTCACGGATCGTATCCTTTTCATACTTTCCGACCGGCATCCGGGTGTGTACCAGCTGCTCCTGTGTCAGGTTGTAAAGCGCATACGTCTGGTCTTTTCTGGAAACGTCCGCATTTGCCACTGCGTAACGTCCGTTTGGAAGCTTCACAATATTCGCATAATGCCCGGTGGCAATCAGGTCTGCCCCGATTTCTTTCGCCCATCCGAGAAGGGCCTCCCACTTCACAAACCGGTTGCAGACAACACACGGATTCGGCGTCCGGCCTTCCAGATATTCTCTACAGAAATAGTCCATGACATTGGACTTGAACTGATTCCTGAAGTCCACCGTGTAATGCGGAATCCCGATCTCGTCTGCTACCTTTTTGGCATCTTTGGACGGATCCTGTCCGCACTGCGCTTCATCGCACGTGATCATTGTCACGCCGGTTACATCGTATCCTTCCTCTTTCAGCAGATATGCCGCTGCGGAAGAATCGACTCCCCCGGACATGCCGATGACGATTTTTTCTTTTTTCATGCTTTCTTCCTCAAATCTGTTTTAATATTCCTCTTCTTCCTCTTCTTCACCTTCATGAATATCGGACTTTGGCTTTTCGAGACCTTCGATCTCAATACCGTTTTTCTGTGCGTAATCCCACAGTGCTGCGTGGATCGCTTCCTCCGCCAGAAGGGAGCAGTGCACTTTAACCGGCGGCAGTCCGTCCAGAGCCTCCATCACGGCTTTGTTTGTCACCTGCATTGCTTCCTGAATGTTTTTCCCTTTTACAAGTTCCGTTGCCATGCTGCTTGTCGCGACAGCCGCGCCGCATCCAAAAGTCTTAAATTTCACGTCCCGGATGATCTGGTTTTCATCGATGTCCAGATAGATTCTCATGATATCCCCGCATTTTGCGTTTCCGACTGTTCCGACGCCGCTTGCCCCTTCAATTTCTCCCATGTTTCTTGGATGCTGAAAATGATCCATTACTTTTTCTGAATACATATGTTTCCTCCTAAGTTCAATCCGTTCTTTTTTATTTTGCCTGTTTCTTTATAAAATCTTCGTAAAGCGGAGACATGTTTCTGAGATTTTCAATGATCTGTTTCAGATTCTCCACCACGTAGTCTATGTCTTCTTTTGTAATTTCCTCGTTTAATGTCAGTCTCAGTGAACCGTGCGCAATCTCGTGCGGAAGTCCAATGGCGAGCAGCACATGGGACGGGTCCAGAGAGCCGGATGTGCACGCAGAACCGCTGGAGCCGCAGATACCTGCCATATCAAGGC
The DNA here is from genome assembly GCF_005844125.1 of Pseudoflavonifractor sp. BSD2780061688st1 E11. Classification (NCBI taxonomy): domain Bacteria; kingdom Bacillati; phylum Bacillota; class Clostridia; order Eubacteriales; family Oscillospiraceae; genus Pseudoflavonifractor; species Pseudoflavonifractor sp. BSD2780061688st1 E11. The sequence continues at coordinate 46,412 of NZ_SPHM01000012.1, read as the reverse complement.
TTAACAGCATGGACTCGCCTTCGATAAAGCGGAAGCTGAAGTTTGCATTGTTTGGAAGCCGGTCTGCCGGATGTCCGTTTAACTTCGTATACGGAATTTCTTTGAGTACACGGTCAATCAGATAATCCCGGACTTCTTTCTCTTTGGATGTTCTCTCTTCCATCGTACGGACAGCCCGCTCCACTGCAGTTCCAAGTCCGACAATCCCGGGAACATTTTCGGTTCCGGCACGGCGTTTTCTCTCCTGTGCTCCGCCATGGATGAAGTTTTTCAGACGGAGTCCTTTACGGATATATAAAAATCCGATCCCTTTCGGTCCATTGAGCTTGTGTCCGCTTGCGCTTAACATGTCGATATTCAGGTCGTCTACCTGTATCGGAATCTGTCCAAACGCCTGCACTGCATCGGTATGGAATAAAATTCCGTGTTCCTTTGCAATCGCTCCGATCTCTCTGACCGGTTCGATCGTTCCGATCTCATTGTTCGCAAACATGATGGAGATCAGAATCGTATCCGGACGGATGGCTTTTTTCAGCTCTTCCAGATCTACCACTCCGTTTTCATCCACGTTCAGGTATGTCACTTCAAATCCATGCTTTTCCAGATATTCACATGTATGAAGCACTGCATGATGCTCAATTTTGGATGTGATAATATGCTTTCCTTTTGACTCATATGCCTCTGCCGCAGCCTTGATTGCCCAGTTGTCGCTCTCTGTTCCGCCGGCTGTAAAGTAGATCTCATTTGCCTTGGCTCCAATGGCATCCGCAATGATCTCTCTCTGCTTCGTCACTGCCTCTTTACTCTTTGCCGCAAAACTGTATACGCTGGACGGGTTTCCGTAATATTCTGAAAAATACGGGAGCATTGCTTCCACAACTTCCGGCGCCGTCTTTGTCGTCGCCGCATTATCTAAATAGATCAATTTACTCATTGTCTTCTTCCTTTCTCTTCTCTTTTCTGGAACTTCCGCACAGTGCCTCCGGCTGAATCTCCTTCCGGCAACGGGCTTTATTTTTTCTGCTTTCTTCTACAAGCTGATCCAGATAAATGCCGTCTACTGTCGTGCGGATGCTTTCGTTGATCTTCTGCCAGACATATTTTGTGGCACAGATATCCTGAGCCTGGCAGGACTCGTCCGCATGAAAAGCGGCACAGGTCACTGCCTCAAGGCTTCCCTCCAGCGCCCGCAGAATGTCTCCAACCGAGATCTTTCCGGCATCTCCATGGATGATATATCCTCCTCCGGCGCCCCGGATGCTCTCCACAAGCCCCGCTTTTTTCAGCTTTGCCATCAACTGTTCCAGATATCGTTCTGAAATTCCCTGACGCTGTGAAATACTGGCGATCGAGACAGGCTCCGCCTCTGAAAATTCTGCAAGATCGATCATCGCCCGCAGCCCATATCTTCCCTTAGTTGATAATTTCACACTGTCACCTCTTTTAATCCTACTTTTTTACTAGGGTTTCCTTTTGTAGGATAGCATCCGGATCTGGTTCTGTCAACCCATATTCCGGAATATCATACTAGTAAAAACAAAGTCAGGTATCTTATGCATCTTTCCACCCGAAAAAAAATCTTTTTAAAAGGAGCCTTTATGCTGACTTTTGTCGGTCTGGTCACGCGTGTGATCGGATTTTTCTTCCGTATTTTTTTAAGCCGTGCGTTTGGCACAGAAGGAATCGGTATCTATCATCTGATTTTTCCTGTCTTTGCACTTTGTATCTCTTTGTCGGCCGCCGGAATCGAAACCTCCCTCTCCCGTCTGACCGCCCGGTACACTTCTCTTGGCAGACCGGAACTTGCAAAGGTATCCTTCCAGATGGCTCTTCTTCTGTCTGCCGGCATGTCTTTGATCTGTACTGCGCTCATCCAGATTTTCGCGCATGATATTGCAGTTTCGGCTTTAGGCGATGTACGCTGTGAACCGCTTTTAAAAGTCATGTCCTACGCGCTCCCTTTTGCCAGTGTCCATTCCTGCATCTGCGGATACTCCCTCGGGCTCAAGCAGACACGGATTCCCGGCATTTCACAGCTCGCTGAACAATGCACCCGTGTCCTCGGCGTCTACCTCCTCTATACCGCCGCCATACAGGAATCCGGGCAGGCCGGAATCATCCTTGCCGTCTGTGGACTGGTCATTGGAGAAATTGCAGGTGCCTTCTACAGCATTTTTGCCGTCCGGCGGATTCTTTATACAAAAAAGGCAGCACAGAAATGCAGCTTTTCCTGCTATGCCGGGTGTCTTGGCGATATTTTAAAACATGCCGTACCTATCACGGCCAACCGGATTTCTTTGAATATTCTGCAGAGCATCGAGGTCGTTTCCATTCCAAAGTGCCTCATGCTTTACGGCTTCTCCCGCTCCGCCGCCCTGAGCCATTACGGAATCCTGAACGGGATCGCCATGCCCTGTATTTTATTTCCGTCTGCCATCACCAATTCCATCTCCATGATGATGCTCCCCACTGTGGCCGAGATTCAGGCAGCAAGCCAGAACCGGACTCTGAGGCAGCTGATCCGGAAGGTAAGTATCTCCTGCCTTCTGCTTGGCTTTTTCTGTACCTGCGGTTTTCTTCTGACCGCGGACTTTCTCGGCTCCTTTGTCTTTCAAAGTCCGGAGGCCGCCTCCTACATACGGGTGCTGGCTTTTATCTGCCCGTTTCTCTATACAAATTCGACCTACATCAGTATGCTGAACGGGCTGGGACATACCGGTCTGGCCTTTCTGATTAATTTTACCGGCCTGTGCATCCGGATTGCCGGTGTCTTCTTTCTGATCCCACAGACCGGAATCAGCGGATATCTGACCGGTCTCCTCTCAAGCCAGATTTTCGTATTCCTGGCATCTGTCCGGGTACTCTTCCGTACCGTACAGCGCACATGAACCGGCAGGTAAAATAATTTTGTACATCAAAAAGACAGCTTAAATTCCTTTTCCCGGGAACTTAAGCTGTCTTCTTTATTTTTCTTCTGTCTTTTTACAATGTATCCAGAAACATCTGCATCAAAATCGGATTGACATACGCTTCCGTAATCAGTCCTGCCGTCATAAAAACAAGTACCGCGAAGGTCTTTCCCATATTCCATCTGGCCTGCGGAAAAATGAAAAAATGCCACAGAACAATCAGATAGGCCAGTGCGTAAAAAAGGAACTGCGGCACCATCGCAATCACCCAGAACACAATACCCTGAATTCCCATATTCAGAATCCCCGCACACACAATTGTTCCGGTCGAAAAACCGGCCCAGACAAATACTGCAACGGTGGCAATCCTTCTGACCCTGGTCTGTCCCAAAAACACGATCAGAAGCAGCGGGATAAGGCGGATACCACACAAGTACAGGATATATTCTCCTGCTTCAATTTCCGATTGCGCATACTGTTTTAGAAAATACGGGTTGAAGATACCTGATGTGGTCACGTAATCTTTCACTGTCAGATTGGCAAATAAGATTCCTCCGATAAACCCTGCCATAAATGCTGCTGCAAAATACTGCTTTGCTCTTTCTATTCTCACAAGACAAGCCTCCTCATCAAACAGATACTAATACATATTCGGCTGTCCCTTTCTGTATTCACAAATTCGTTCGCATCCGGTTCCTGTCAGAAGTCAGATTTTGCACGAAGAATTTTAACGGCAGTATTTGGCATCGTAGGCCAGAATCGACGCAATTGTCTTGGAGTCCTCGATCTCGCCTCTAAAAATCTTTTCTTTCAGTTCTTCCACTGTATATGTTTCCAGTTCAATATATTCGTCTTCATCAAGGTGCTGGTGGGACGGAATCAGATTCCGGGCGACAAATACCTCGATCTTCTCGTTGCAGAATGCGACCGTTGTGCGGATATTGATCAGCCACTCCAGGCTGTCGCACCGATATCCGGTCTCTTCCTCCAGTTCTCTTCCCGCGCAGACAATTCCCGGCTCTTCCGCATAGTCCAGTGCCCCCGCCGGAATTTCCAGCGTATAGCGGTCCAGTGCATTCCGGTACTGCCGCACCATGACCAGTTTCCCGTCCTCTGTAACCGGAACAACTGCGGCAGCCCCTTTGTGCTTGATGAAATCCCACTCTGCTGTATTTCCATTTGCAAATTCCATATGATCGGTATATACATCCAGAATTGCTCCTTTATATTTCAGTTCTCTTCCCACACGTCTGATATTCTCACTCATCATTACCGCCTCCTCATGATAAAAGAATCCCTGACCTACTTTTCAGTAAATCAGGGATTCTTACGTTTACATTATCGACTCTAATATCTATTTTGCATAATCCGTGACTCTTGACTCCCGGATTACATTTACCTTAATCTGGCCCGGATATTCCAGTTCGAACTCAATCTGTTTTGAAATCTCTCTCGCCAGTAATACCATATCATCGTCTGATATTTGTTCTGGAACTACCATAACGCGAATCTCTCTTCCCGCCTGAATAGCAAAAGATTTATCGACACCTTTAAACTGGTTTGCGATATCTTCCAACTGTTTTAACCTGTTTGTATATGTTTCCAATGTTTCACGTCTTGCACCCGGACGGGCTGCTGAAATCGTGTCAGCCGCCTGTACAACACATGCAACCAGTGACTGCGGTTCCACATCTCCGTGATGTGCCTCTACCGCATTGATAACAACTGCTGATTCTTTATATTTTCTGCACAGATCCACACCGATCTGAATATGTGATCCTTCCACATCGTGATCGATAGACTTTCCAATGTCATGCAGAAGTCCGGCTCTCTTTGCCACACGGACATCCAGTCCGATTTCTCCTGCAAGAAGTCCTGCAAGCTGTGCCACTTCGATAGAGTGTTTCAGCGCATTCTGTCCATAGCTTGTACGGAATTTCATACGTCCAAGCAGACGGATCAGTTCCGGATGGATACCGTGTACGCCGACTTCCAGCGCAGCAGCTTCTCCTTCTTCCCGGATCATGGACTCCACTTCTTTCTGTGCCTTTTCAACCATCTCTTCAATTCTGGCCGGATGAATCCGTCCGTCTACAATCAGCTTTTCCAGTGCAATCCTTGCGACTTCACGCCGGATCGGATCGAAGCCGGAAAGTACGACTGCTTCCGGTGTATCATCGATAATCAGTTCGACACCAGTCAGTGTCTCAAGTGTACGAATATTTCTTCCCTCTCGTCCAATGATACGTCCCTTCATTTCATCACTCGGAAGCTGGACTACCGAAATCGTCGTCTCTGCCACGTGATCCGCAGCGCACCGCTGAATCGCATTGACTACGTACTCTTTCGCTTTCTTTCCTGCTTCTTCCTTGGCCTGATTTTCCAGCTCTTTGATCATTCTGGCTGAATCATGCTTCACATCGTCTTCAACAGTTTTTAACAGATATTCTTTTGCCTGTTCGGAGGTTAGTCCTGAGATTCTTTCCAGTTCCTGTACTCTTTGTCTGTTTAACTCGTCCGCTTTCGCTTCACGCTCTTTGATCTGCTCTTCCTTCGCTGCAAGATTCATTTCCCGATGTTCGACCGCGTCAGAACGCTTGTCTACCGCTTCTTCCTTTGCAAGGACGCGTTTTTCATAACGCTGAAGCTCTGCCCTGCGTTCCTTTGTCTCTTTTTCCAGTTCGTTTTTGGTCTTGATCGATTCCTCTTTCACTTCCAGAAGGGCTTCCTTTTTCGTCGTCTCAGCTTTTTTCAGTGCATCATCTATGATTTCTCTGGCTTTACTCTCTGCATTTCCAATTTTGGATTCCGCATTTTTTTTCAAGTTCGAAACCGTCACATTGTAAGTAACTGCTGCTGTTACGACAAGCGTAATCACTACTGCAACGATAATATAGAAAATTTGCACAGGAGCACCTCCTTATTTAATTTTCATTGTACAATTACAACACTTAAATTTTATACTGTTTTAACAAATATGTCAAGCACAGACTCTTTCCTTTCGTTGAAATCGCGGAATCCCCGCACCGGAAGATCTTTCGGCTTTTCCGGAATTCCCGGCTAATCTTCCGGAAATTCCAGATTCAGCGCTTTTTTTATCTCTCCGTAGGAAAATCCTTTTCTTGCAAGATAAGCATACAGTTTCTGTTTTTCCTCCACAGAGGCGCGGGAAGGGTCATAATGTTTTTTTCTCAGAAGGTGGCGGAGCGCCTCGCCGGAATCGCTCTCCTCATAGCACCTCTCCATCATTTCGTCTACAATCTCTCCATCTATTTTCTTTCCGGAAAGCTCTGCATAGATTTCCCGTCTGCTTTTGCGTCCTTTTCTGGAAAGAATAAAACTCTCCGCATATCTTCTGTCATCCACATAGCCGAATGACTTTACATAGCGGACAGCCTGATCCACTGTTTCCTCCGGAAAATCCTGGCGCAGAAGACGGTCCCGCAGTTCGCTCTCGGTCCTGTCCATACTTTGAAGAAGAGACATTGCCTTGCGCTTTGCCCTCTTCAGTACAATCTCCGATAATATCGTTTCTATCTGATCCTCTGTCACAGCTTCCCCGTCTTTCAGATGGCAGGAGGACAGTTCGCTTTTGTATAATACAAAAGCGAACTGTCCGTCCAGATAAATCCGAAATTTTGTCTTTGTAACCGGCTCAATCCCAACCTGTCTCATCGCTTATTCTTCGCTTTCGGCCTCTTTGCTGCCGTTATCCGCAGCTTCCTGCCCCTGTCCTGCACTGCCGTCCAGTCCATAATGAGCGCGTACTTTCGCTTCAATCTCATCCATCACTTCCGGATGCTCTCTTAAATAGCCCTTCGCATTCTCACGGCCCTGACCGATCTTGTTTCCCTCATATGCATACCATGCTCCGCTCTTATTGACGATATCCAGGCCTGCTGCCAGATCCAGCACATCTCCCTCTCTGGAAATGCCTTTTCCGAACATGATATCGAACTCCGCCTCTTTAAACGGAGGCGCAATCTTATTCTTTACAACTTTGACTCTGACATGGTTTCCGACCATCTCTCCTCCCTGCTTGAGGGTCTCTGTCCGTCTGATGTCGAGACGGATCGAGGAATAGAATTTCAGCGCACGTCCTCCTGTAGTCGTCTCCGGGTTGCCGAACATGACACCGACCTTCTCACGGAGCTGATTGATGAAAATCACAACGCAGTTTGACTTGCTGATGACAGGAGTAAGCTTTCTGAGCGCCTGGGACATCAGTCGTGCCTGAAGTCCGACATGGCTGTCTCCCATATCTCCCTCAATCTCCTGCTTTGGAACAAGAGCCGCTACCGAGTCAATGACAACAATATCCATTGCCCCGGATCTGACCATCGTCTCCGTAATCTCAAGCGCCTGGTCTCCGCTGTCCGGCTGGGAAATGTAAAGCTCATTGATATCCACGCCGATATTCCCCGCATAAACCGGATCCAGCGCATGCTCCGCATCGATAAATCCTGCAATTCCCCCTCTTTTCTGCACCTCTGCAATCATGTGAAGGGCAACTGTCGTCTTACCGCTTGACTCCGGTCCGTAAATCTCTACAATACGCCCCTTTGGAACGCCGCCGAGTCCAAGGGCGATATCCAGACTCAGCGCTCCTGTCGGAACGGTCTCAACTGCCACCTGTGCCTTCGGATCTCCGAGACGCATCACCGTTCCTTTTCCAAAATCCTTTTCCAGTTTGGCTATCGCGGCCTCAAGGGCCTTCTTTTTATCTTCATTATTTGTCATACTCTGATCTCCTTTTTTGAATCCGAACAAATGTTCGCCTGTGATTTTAATAGTAACCGATTCTTATTTTGTTGTCAAGCTGATTTTTGAGTTTTGGCAGAAATGCCCGGACCGGAAACAAGACAGAATGCCCGCCACAGTCCGGCTGCGGCAGGCCTTTCATAAAAACAGATCATATTCCTATTTCATCTGTCTGACTCTCTCCTCTACTTCCGCGGAGAAATTCAGAACTTTTCTGGAGTATGTTTGATTCATATACCGGGATGTAAGCATGAAATCCGCAGTAGCAAGATTATTGGCTACCGGAATATCATATACGACCGCAATTCGAAGAAGCGCCTTGACATCCGGATCATGCGGCTGTGCTTCCAGCGGATCCCACAAAAAGATCATAAAGTCAATGCCACCTTCTACGATCTTTGCTCCAATCTGCTGATCCCCTCCGAGGGGACCGCTGTTGTACGCGCGCACCGGAAGCCCCGTTTTTTCCGCAATCAGTCTGGCTGTCGTCCCGGTACCGCAAAGAAAGTGATTTTTCAGAATATCTTTATTCTTATCGCACCAGTCCACCATTTCTTTTTTCTTTCCATCATGCGCCACCAGTGCGATATGTTTCTGCTTTCCAATTTCAAAATCTACATACTGCTTTCCCATTGTGTTTCGTCTCCTTTCCCGATCCGTCATTCCTTCTTTGTCCCGTCAACGAATTTCTCTTTTATTATACAATATTTCTCCGGATTCTCACAGTAAAATTTCACAGGTTACTACTGTTTTTCTACAACTTCGCCCTGTTTTTTGTAAATACTTCCGGCCGGCACATAACCCCTCACCATGGAAAGCGGGTAAATATTTGTATTTCTTCCTACAACCGTCCCCGGATTCAGGACACTGCCGCATCCTACCTCCACATTGTCTCCGAGCATGGCGCCGAACTTTTTCAGTCCGGTCTCGATTTTACCCTCCGGTGTACTGACTGTTGCAAGTGTCTTGTCAGATTTCACATTGGATGTGATGGAGCCGGCACCCATATGGGACTTGAATCCAAGGACAGAGTCGCCGACATAATTGTAATGAGGCACCTGAACCTTGTTGAATAACACAACATTTTTCAGTTCTGTAGAATTCCCGACTACTGCACCTTCTCCTACCAGCGCGTTTCCACGGATAAATGCACAGTGCCGGATCTCAGCGTCTTTGCCGATGATTGCCGGACCGTTAATGTATGCACTTGGAGCCACCTTTGCAGACTTTGCAATCCAGATGTTCTCGCCTTTCTTTTCATACTCGTCCTCCGGCAGTGTGTTTCCAAGTTTTATAATAAATTCCCCGATTTTCGGAAGGACTTCCCACGGATAGGTCACTCCCTCAAAAAGTTCTCCTGCGATCGTCTCGTTGAGATCATAAAGCTCCTGTACTGTTAATTCTTTCATATTGTTCCTCCTTCTATGACTTTTTCATTGATTTATAATAAGGGGACACCTTATCGTAGCAGGTTTTCAGCTGGTACTGATTGTTCAGTCCGACTACGCCGTTCGTCCTGACCGCGATAAAATGTTCCAGTTTCTGCATATATTCTTCTGAGGTGATCTGCCCTTCAGCCACCAGGGTCAGTCCCTTTTCCCAGCTGGCCGTCAGCTCCGGATTCAAAAGGGAGCGGATCGAATGATCCACCGCATCGTAAATCAGCTCTCCCATCAGCGTCGGAGTGATCACCTGGGTCTTTTTATTAAGAGATAAGTATTTGATATGAATCAGCTTCTTGAGTATTTCCGCCCGCGTCGCACTCGTTCCAATACCGCTTCCTTTGATCTGGGCCCTGAGCTCTTCATCCTCAATGAGCTGTCCGGCATTTTCCATGGCAAGAATCATGGAACCGGAGTTGTACCGCTTTGGCGGCGATGTCTCGCCTTCTTTGATTTCAAATCCCTTCACCGGGATCCGGTCTCCCTTCTTCAGCTTCTGAATCCGGGCAAACAGCTCCGCATCCGGAATCGTCTCCTCGTCCTCCTCTGACTTTCCTTTCTTATTACCCGGAATGCCCGTCACTTTATAAAATCCTTCCTCCGTCAGAATCTTAAAGCCGGAGAAAAAATGCTCTCCTCCCAGCACCATTTCCAGTGATAGTTTCTGGTACACTGCAGGCGGGTAGAAAATCGAAAGGAAACGCCTCACAATCAGATCATATACCTTCGCACCGGTTGCAGATACGGACTTCAGCGCCGGAAGTCCCTGCCCGGTCGGAATGATGGCATAGTGATCCGTAATCTGACTGTCATTAACATATCTCGTCTTTTCCAGTCCTTTGTGCGTCCGTTCCCTTGCGATAAACCCAAGCAGTTCTGCCGTAGGTTCATATTTCGCAAGCCCGTTCAGATTTTTGTGAATCTCTTTTGCCACCGCTGTGGAAAGGACTCTCGCGTCGGTACGAGGATAGGTGACCAGCTTCTTTTCATACAGCTCCTGCACAATCCGAAGGGTTTCATCCGGACTGATCTTGAACCGTTTCGAGCATTCATTCTGCAGTTCCGCCAGGTTGAATAACAACGGCGGATTTTTCTTTTCTTTCTTTTTTTCCACGGAAACAAGCGCGCCCATCCGGTCGCTGTCCATCAGCTCATCGATCAGCTCCTGTGCTGTTTCCCGGTCTTTGAACCCGTTTTCCCGGTACAGCTTCGGAGACATCTCATAACGGGACCCTTTGACTGCTTTCCATTCTCCCTGGAATGCGGCCCCGTCCGCGTCCATATTCGCAAGCACACGGTAAAACGGGGTTTTGACGAACTCCCGGATCTCCCGTTCTCTTCTTACCACCATCCCAAGCACACAGGTCATGACCCGGCCCGCCGAGAGCACCACAAAGTTTTTATGTAAAAATCCGGCAATGCTGTTCCCGTATTTCAATGTCAGAATTCTGGAAAAATTAATTCCCATCAGATAGTCTTCCTTGGCCCGCAGGTAAGCGGAAGCGGAAAGATTATCGTAGGCTGACAGATCTTTTGCCTCCCGGATTCCCCGCAGGATCTCTTCCTCTGTCTGGGAATCAATCCAGACACGCTTTCTCGTTTTCCCTTTTACTTTTGCCATCTGCTCCACCAGGCGGTAAATATACTCCCCTTCCCGCCCGGAGTCCGTACAGACATAGATCGTATCTACATCCTTTCGGTTGAGAAGTCCGCTTACGATGTCAAACTGCTTCTTCACATTCGGAATCACCTCATACTTGAATTCCTTTGGAAGAAACGGGAGGGTGCTTAGACTCCATTTTTTATATTTCGGATTATAGGCCTCCGGATAGCTCATTGTCACCAGATGCCCCACGCACCATGTAACAATGCTCTCATCGGATTCCAGCCATCCGTCCCTCCGCTTCATATTCTGTTTCAGCGCCTTTGCAAACTCCTGCGCCACACTCGGCTTCTCTGCTATGTAGAGAGATTTCCCCATATTTACAATCTCCTTCTTTTACCTGCGGAAGATACGAAGCAGAAAATCAAGAAACGGCCTTTTTGTCTGTTTTTTCACCCTTGCCGCCTCCTGCACTGCTTCCTGCATGAACACCTCCTGGGCATCAACCGGCTGTCCCGTCTGTTCTTTCTTCCGGTAGTTGCCGGATGAATCCAGCGCCCTCGCCTTTACATTGTCCTCAAGCATAACCTGAATCATATGATTCAGCCTCTCCCTCACTTCAGGATCGTAAACAGGACATGCAACTTCCACACGCTTTTCTGTATTTCTTGTCATCATATCGGCCGAACCGATATACATTTTTTCTGAACTTCCCCTTCCAAAAATGAAAATTCTTGGATGCTCCAGAAAGCGGCCGACAATACTTGTCACACGCACATGGTCCGTGTACCCCTTTATCCCCGGAAGGATACAGCAGATTCCACGCACAAGCAGGTCGACCTCCACCCCGGCACGGCTGGCCATGGAAATCTTTTCAATAAATTCCACATCCGTCACTGAATTCATCTTCATGATAATCCGGCCGTTTGTACCTTTCTTTGTCTCTTCCTCAATCAATTCCAGAACCTTTTTCTTCAACGTATTCGGCGAGACAATCAGATGCCGATAGGTGCCTCTTAAATTTCCCATGGACATATTCTGGAAAAAGACCGCCGCATCCTGCCCGATCTCCTGGTCTGCTGTCATCAGGCACACATCCGTATACATGGCCGCTGTCTTTTCGTTGTAATTTCCGGTTCCGACCTGAGTGATATACTGATACCCGTTTCGTGTCTTACAGGTAATCAGGCAGATTTTGGAATGAACCTTGTAGTTTTCAAACCCGTAAATCACCCGGCATCCTGCCTCTTCCAGCCGTTCGGACCACTCAATGTTATTCTGCTCGTCAAACCGGGCTCTCAGCTCAATCAGAACCGTAACCTCTTTTCCGTTTTCCGCCGCAGCGCACAGATACTCCACAAGTCTTGCTTTCTTTGCAAGCCGGTAGATAGTAATTTTGATCGTCACGACAGACGGATCCGCCCCCGCCTCCTTCAGAAGCTTTAAAAACGGCTCCATGGATTCGTACGGATAAGAAAGGAGAATGTCCTTTCTTCTGATCTGCTTCATGATGGAAGTCTCATCCTCCACCATAGCTGCCTTCTGCGGGGAAAACGGCTCATATACCAGTGTTCTCCTCAGGTGTTCCGGCACCTTTTCCGCTACGGAAAAAATATAGGACAGCTTCAGCGGCATCTTCGTCCGGAAAATCTGTTTCGGTGTAATGTGGAACTTCTCACAAAAATAGGTTTCCATGCTCTCCGGAAGCGGATTTGCCGTCTCAAGCCGGACAACCGCCATCCTTCTCCGCTTACTCAGCGTCTTTTTCATCAGGACTCGGAAATCATCGTTGATATCCAGTGATTCGTCATCCGGTGAAATGTCCGCATTCCTCGTCACGCAAATATAATTCTTGTCGGATACTTCATATTTATCAAAAATAACCTCCAGATATTCCATCAGGATCTTTTCCATCCGGATATACCGGATATCGTGTCCGGGCAGAAAAAGGATCTCTGAAATATACTGCGGCACCGGAACAATTCCCATCATTTTTTTATTATCCTGTTTCAGACTTGCAACGACATAGATCTCCTTATTGAGAAGATGCGGAAACGGATGGTTCGCATCTACAATCTGAGGGGAAAGAACCGGAAGAATCTGATCCTTAAAATACTTCTTTACATATTTCTTTTCCGGATCCTGAAGCTCCTTAAAAGAAAGCCCGCAGATTCCATAGGGATTCAGTTTCTTTTTGATCTCCGCATAAGTTTTATCCCGCTCTTTGTAAAGCGGAGCCACCGCCTCATAAATCCGGTCCAGCTGCTGCTGCGCTGTCATGCCTGACCTTTTGTCCGTCGTCTGTACTTTCATGGAAGCCATATCGTAAAGACTTCCCACCCGGATCATGAAAAACTCATCCAGATTACTTGTAAAAATCGCTACAAATTTCATCCGCTCCATCAGAGGCACATCCGGATCTTTCGCTTCCTCCAATACTCTTTTATTAAATTTCAACCATGAAAGTTCCCGATTCTGCGTATATTTCAGAAGTTCCCCGTCCATTTTTCGCTCCTTTATTCTATATTTTGAAATCAGTTTGTCAGTCTGTCGTCCTTTCTATTTTACATGGTTCTCTACAAACGTGCAATCAGGGACGGGTAAAATTTCCCGTCCCTGATGAAAAATTCCATTCCAAGGCTTTCTGCTATTTTGCCTGAATATATTTCTGTGCAGCCAGCGTCTCCGCACAGAGGATGGCGCCTCCTGCAGCCCCTCTTACCGTATTATGAGAAAGTCCGATAAATTTAAAGTCGTACAGGCTGTCCTCTCTCAGACGTCCTACCGAAATGCCCATGCCGTTTTCATAGTCCACATCCAGAGCAACCTGCGGGCGGTTATCCTCCTCAAGATACTGGATAAACTGCTTCGGTGCGCTTGGAAGCTCCAGTTCCTGCGGAAGTCCGCGGTAATTTACCAGTTTCTCGATAAGCTGCTCTTTCGTCGGCTTTTTCTTAAAGTTGACAAATACTGCCGCCGTATGTCCGTCCAGCACCGGCACACGGATACACTGAGTCGTGATTACCGGAGCGGATGCCTTTTCGATTTTTCCATCACACACTTTTCCCCAGATCCGAAGCGGTTCCTGCTCGCTCTTTTCCTCTTCGCCTCCGATGTACGGAATGATGTTTTCCACCATCTCCGGCCAGTCCTTAAATGTCTTTCCGGCACCGGAAATAGCCTGATATGTCGTTGCCACCACTTCTGTCGGTTCAAACTCCATCCATGCAGTCAGAACAGGGGCGTAGCTCTGAATGGAGCAGTTCGGTTTTACAGCTACAAATCCGCGTGTCGTTCCGAGACGTTTCTTCTGCGCCTCAATCACTTCAAAATGCTCCGGATTTACCTCCGGAATGACCATCGGTACGTCCGGCGTCCAGCGGTGTGCACTGTTATTGGAAACAACCGGTGTCTCCGTCTTTGCGTAAGCATCCTCGATCGCGCGGATCTCCTCTTTGCTCATATCAACCGCGCTGAATACAAAGTCTACCGTGGAAGCAACTTCTTCCACTTCATTTACATTATGTACAATCAGCTTTTTGACTCCTTCCGGCATCGGTTTTTTCATTTTCCAGCGGTCTCCTACCGCTTCCTCATATGTTTTACCGGCTGATCTTGGAGATGCAGCCACCGTCACAACTTCAAACCACGGATGGCCTTCCAGAAGAGAGATAAATCTCTGTCCTACCATCCCTGTTGCTCCTAATATTCCAACACGTAATTTCTTTTCCATTGTATGGTCCTCCTACTCTGTTTCCAGTTCCTGTTTATAAACCTGAATTGCCTCCAGCATGGCACCTTTTCCCGGCGCTCCCTTTGTCAGACGTTTCTCAACGCATGTCTTCATGCTGATTGCGTCGTAAATATCTTCTTCAAATACCGGACTGACCGCCTTGTATTCGGAAAGCGGCAGATCATCCAGTGCACACTCCTTCTCAATGCACGTCAGCACAAGCTGGCCGATAATTCCGTGGGCATCCCGGAACGGCACGCCATGGTTCACCAGATAGTCTGCAGCATCCGTAGCATTGGTAAATCCTCTCCGGGCGCTTCTCTCCATTACATTCTTTCTGAACTTCATTGTTGCCAGCATGCCGGTAAAAAGCGGAAGGCAGCTGTTGACCGTATCCATCGCGTCAAACGCCATCTCCTTATCTTCCTGCATGTCTTTGTTGTATGCCAGCGGAATCCCTTTCATCGTTGTCAGCATCGACATCAGTGCCCCGTAAACCCGTCCGGTCTTTCCTCTTACAAGCTCCGCAATGTCCGGATTTTTCTTCTGCGGCATGATGCTGCTTCCGGTGCTGTACGCATCGTCGATCTCCACAAACTGATATTCATTGGAATTCCAGATAATGATTTCCTCCGAAAACCGGCTCAGGTGCATCATAATCGTTGAAAGTGCCGACAGATATTCAATCACATAGTCCCGGTCGGATACAGAATCCATGCTGTTCAGTGTAGCTCCGGAAAATCCAAGAATACTTGCCGTATATTCCCGGTCAAGCGGGTAGGTCGTTCCCGCAAGTGCGCCGCTTCCAAGCGGGCAGACATTCATTCTTTTATAAATATCCGAAAGACGGCTTCTGTCTCTCCGGAACATCTCGTAATATGCCCCCATATGATGCGTAAGGGTAATCGGCTGTGCTTTCTGAAGATGGGTAAATCCCGGCATAATGGTATCAAGATTATCCTCCATGATATGCAGAATCACCGTCAGAAGATCTTTCAGCAGCGCGTCTGTCTTCTGAACTTCTTCCCTTACATAAAGCTTCATGTCAAGGGCTACCTGGTCATTCCGGCTGCGGCCGGTATGCAGCTTCTTCCCTGCATCCCCGATCCGGTCAATCAGATTTGCCTCTACAAAGCTGTGAATATCCTCATATTCTTTCGTAATCAGAAGCGTGCCGTCTTCCACATCTTTTAAAATTCCGGCCAGGCCTTCCAGAATCTGATCCCGCTCCTGTTCTGTCAGGATCTGCTGCTTTGCCAGCATTTTGACGTGTGCCATGCTTCCCTCTATATCCTGTCTGTACAGACGCTTGTCAAATCCGATGGAGGCATTAAAATCATATACCATCTGATCGGTCTCTTTCGTAAAGCGTCCTCCCCATAACTGTGCCATCTGCGTTCCCCGTTTCTTTCTTATTTTAGTGAGTTAAACTATTAAAACATAATTTACCAAATTTTATTCTGTTTGTAAAGAATTATTTCTGTCTCTTTTTGAAAAGACACACCCGCAGTAATCCTGGCGGTAGAGTCCGTATTCCCCGGAAAGTTCCACGGAGCGCTTATATCCGTTCTTCTTTTTGAAATCAGAAAACAGGTAGGAAACCCCGTATTCTTCCTGCAGCTTCTGTCCGATTTCGTTGAGTTTCTGCGCATTCTTCATCGGACTGATGGAAAGAGTCGTCGTAAAGAAATCCATCTTCCTGTTCTTTGCCTCTTCGGCCGTCCGGCGAAGCCGCATCTCATAGCAGCGAAAACAGCGCTCTCCTCCTTCCGGAAGCTGTTCCATTCCCTTTGCCATGTCAAAAAAAACATGCGCATCATAGTCTCCTTCAAGAAAAGAAACCGGATACTTCAGTTTCTCATTCATCCGCTCAATCAGATGTCTCTGCTCTTCTGCCCGCTTCCGGTACTCCGCTTCCTCTGTGATATTCGGGTTAAAGTAAAAAACCGCGATCCGGAAAAAATCTGAAAGATACTCCATCACATAACTGCTGCACGGCCCGCAGCAGCTGTGAAGCAAAAGGGTCGGAACCTGCTCTTCCTTCCCGATTTTTTCCAGTATTTTTTCCAGTTCTTTTTGATAGTTTTTCTTCTGCTCCTGCATGGTTTCTCCTTTTCGGCTTTTATTCTACTGATAGTTATAATTCACATCTTTTTCTCTGTCAACATACATTATGATATAAATAGAAGGAGGTCAGCAATATGGATACCATCCTGAGCATCAATCATATCAGCCATTCCTATCATACATTAAAAGGGGAGACTCCTGCTCTTTACGATATCTCTTTTTCCGTAAACCAGGGTGAATTTCTTGCTGTTGTCGGGCCCTCCGGATGCGGCAAGTCCACCCTTCTCTCTCTTATTTCCGGTCTGTTACAGCCTGAAAAGGGGGAAATTCTCCTGCACGGAAAGCCGATTGAGGAACAAAAGGATAAAATCGGATATATGCTTCAGAGAGATGAGCTGCTTGAATGGCGCAGCATTTACCGGAATGTGCTCCTCGGTCCCGAAATTCAGCATTCCCTGAATCCGGAAGTGAAAAAAAGGGCCCATGAACTTCTGGATGCTTATGGTCTGGGACAGTTTCAGTCTTCCCGCCCTTCCGAGCTTTCCGGCGGGATGCGGCAGAGAGCCGCACTTGTCCGCACGCTGATATTGAATCCGGAAGTTCTCCTGCTTGATGAGCCGTTTTCCGCTCTCGACTACCAGACGCGGCTCAATGTCAGTGACGACATCGGCCAGATCATCCGCCGCGAAGGAAAGACCGCCCTTTTGGTAACCCATGATCTTTCCGAAGCCATCAGTCTGGCAGACCGCATCCTTGTACTTTCCAGCCGCCCTGCTTCTCTGAAAACCACAGTCAGCTTACATTTCGGTTTTCCAAAACCTGCAGACGATACCCCGCTGAACCGTCGGAACGCACCGGAGTTTAAAACCTATTTTAATCTGATCTGGAAGGAGCTGAATCAACATGAAAACCAAACAGACTGATCTTTCTGCTTCCCAGTCATCTTATCTTGCCGCCCGAAAAAAAGAACGGCGCCTTGTCCTGTTTTTCCGCATCGCCGTTCTGGTCCTCTTTCTTGTTCTCTGGGAATGGACTGCAGGCGAGGGAATCATCGATTCTTTTATTTTCAGCAGCCCATCCAAAATTCTAACCTGTTTCTTATCTATGGCAGCGGATAAGAGTATTTTCCCGCATCTTTCGGTCACGCTGTATGAAACGATCGTCAGTTTTCTTCTTGTCACCGGCATCAGCATCCTTGCTGCTGTCCTGCTCTGGTTTTCCAGAAAACTTTCCGCGGTTCTGGAGCCTTATCTGGTCGTTTTAAACAGTCTTCCAAAGTCTGCTCTTGCACCGCTTCTCATTGTATGGCTTGGCGCAGACCGGACAACAATTATTGTGGCCGGAATGTCTGTGGCTGTCTTTGGAAGCATTATGACACTTTACACCTGCTTTACAGGGACGGATAAAAATAAACTCAAGCTGATCTACACCCTCCATGGTACATCCTTGCATGCCCTTACCAAAGTCGTGCTGCCGTCTGCCGTACCTGCCATTATCAGCAACATGAAGGTAAACATTGGTCTCTGCCTTGTCGGTGTCATCATCGGTGAATTTCTGGCAGCCAGAGAAGGGCTTGGATATCTGATCATCTACTCCAGCCAGGTATTTAAAATGGATTGGCTGTTAATGTCTATCATCCTTCTTTGTATCATGGCGATGGTCCTGTATGCGGTCATCGGGCTTCTGGAACGTCTCTGCCGGAAAGTCCTGTGAAGAACTCCTGCAGAAAGGGCAGGATCCTTCTCTTGTGATCCTGCCCTTTCCTTTTCTTTATCCATTTATTTTGTACGGAATGCAGTTCCGCCGCCTGTCGGACCTGTTTTTCCTTTTTCTACAAGCTGAATCTGAATTCCTTCCATCCGCCTGTTTAGTCCTTCCGTGCCGGCCTTTGCTCCGTTTTTCGTCCAGCCAAGCCAGCCATAATCCTGTACATGCACCCGGTAATAGATGTCATATTTCTTTGCCATTTCACCGGTCAGCTGAATCTGAACCGCTTCCATCCGAAGTTTCTTCCCTTCTGTTCCGGAAACAGCTCCATTGCTCTTCCAGCTCTGCCAGCCGATATTCTGGACATGTGCCCGGTACTGGATTCCACCGGTGTATGCTGTATTTTCAAGGCTGATTTTCAAAGCTTCCATCCGCTTTGCGGCGCCGGTCACACCGCCGGTTGAACCGTTAAACGCGGTTGTATACCAGCCATAATCCTGCATATGAGCCTGGTATACTACGTTCTGAATCGTAGTTCTGTCTTTGAATGCCCCGGAGGTGCTTCCAGGAGCTGCTGCTCCTTTTGCCACAAGCTTGATCTGAATTCCTTCAATCCGTCTGCTGTATCCGGACGATCCTGCACCTGCTCCGTTTTTCGCCCAGCCAAGCCAGCCGAAGTCCTGTGTATGTACGCGATAGTAAATATCATATTTCTTTGCCATCTCGCCGGTTAAACGGATCTGAACCGCCTCCATGCGGAGTCCCTGTCCAGAAGTTCCGCTCATTGTACCGTTTTTCACCCAGCCAAGCCAGCCTTTGTTCTGCACATAGGATCTGTATTCGACATCTCCGCTGTACTGCGGGTACAGAAGATCTACCTTGAAGGCTTCCATTCGTTTGGACTCGCCAACGACACCGCCTGTTGCACCGTTAAGCGTCATCGCTCTCCAGCCGTATGTCTGCATGTGAGTCTCATAACCGACTCCTCCGGTTACCGCCTTCTCTTTGTAGACATTGGAAGTAGATCCCGGCGCAGCGGATCCTTTTGGAACTACTGCAATCTGAAGAGCCTCCATCCGTTTCTCATAGCCGGTTGTTCCCGCTGCGGCACCGTTTTTTGCCCAGCCAAGCCAGCCATAGTCCTGTACATGGGCACGATAATAAATATCATAATTTTTTGCCTGCGTTCCGGTCAGCTCAATCTTCACTGCCTGAACGGCTCTGTTCTGTCCTGTCGTACCGGATACCTGTCCGCCTGCGGCGTAAGTCTGCCATCCTTTATCTTCCACAAAGGACGTATAGCGTACACCCAGATCTCCATAACCGCTTCCGATGCTGAGCTTAAATGCCTCAAGCCGCCTGGACTCGCCCGTCACGCCGATCTGCACTCCGTTCTTTACTGAATTCAGCCAGCCATAGTCCTGCATATGGGCGCTGCCGGAGATGATATTTCTGTCGGATACACTCACTGCATTCTCATCCGGTTCTGAATCGCTCATCCAGAAATTCAAGTCTACAAACCCGTTGATGCCGCTGACACTTCCCTCGGAAGTACACTGCCACATATCATAGGTCCCCTCATAGGTACAGGAAGTATTATACTGTGCAACCCATTTGGACCATTTTTCATTTTTGAAAACAGAAGAGGTCAGTTTGTACTGCCACCAGTATTTGCTGGCATAAATTCCCACCTTATATCCGGATGCGGAAACCTGATCACAGAATGTCTTGGCAATGGTTCCGATCGTGGTATTGCTTACCGTTCCGGTCGTATTCTCATCTTCCAGATCATAGTACACTCCATATGCCGGATTGTGACCTTCTAAAAGCCGCAGCACATGAGCCGCTTCGCTTTTTGCATCTTCTGTATTTTCCGAATAGGAATACAGGTAAACCCCGTATGGAATTCCCAGACGTTCACATTCGGATACATTCCGCAGCCACTGCCTGTCATCGTAGGATGTGTAATTTCCACCGTATCCGCAGCGGATAATGGCGAAATCAATCCCGTCATTCTTCACTTTCTGCCAGTCAATCGTTCCCTGATGATGGCTGACATCAATTCCTTTCTTTGTCGCACCTTCAATCACCTGTCCGATGCTGTTCATATATTTTCCGTTGACTTTCTCCCATGCATACGGATAGGATGCAGCTCTGGAGTAAACCTGCGGCTGATGAACCGGTTCTCCGTTTTGATACCGGAAACTGTTTTCCTTTAACTCTTCCGGTTCTGTCTCCCGTGTCTCAGGCACTTCTGTATCAGCTGTTTCAGCCGTATCTGCCTTTTCCGGCTCTGTGCTTTCACTTTCTGTTGTTCCTTCTGCCGGCTGAGTCGTTTCCTGCTCTCCGGAAGCATCCTGCTGTGTCTGCTGCTCCTGCCCGGAAGCATCACTCTCCTGCACATCCGGCTCCGCATCTTCATTCTGCGTCTCAGGCTGTACAGTATCTTCCTGTATATCCTGTGACTGCTCTGATGCTTCTACCGTTGCAATCTCTTCTCCGGAGGTATCTGCCGCGTATCCTGTCGATGCCGGGCCAAGGGAACCTCCTAAAATCAAGCATAGACTGAGGCCGAGCCCCAGTAGCTTATGCACATTCCTCCTCATCTGTACTTTCATTCCTTTCATTGATTCATTTTACGCATACTACGTTCTCTATCTTATCACACCTCATAATCACTGTCAAAATCAACAATGGATCCGGTCCTTCCAATCATTGCCAGTGTGATTCACTGCACCTTTATTCCTGAAATTCCATTGTTACATAGTAACCCCTGTCTGTTTCTTTAATTTCTTTTACCGTTCCTTTTCTTGACTTCAGGCGGTCCCAGCTTTTATACAGGCCGCTCATGGCAACCGATGGTTCAATCAGATAACTGTATCCTCCAAGTGCCTGCAGTTCCGTGATTTCCGCTTCCTGACCTTCTTCGATCAGTCCCGGACGTTCCATTTTAAATTCCATTGTTCTCATTTTTGTTTCCTCTTTTCTATATTGCCTTTTCCTCTTAATAGCAAAAAAGAACCGTAACTCCCTGGATTCTGTGAATCTCCTGAAATTACGACTCTTTTTTCTGTAAGCCGGAAATCGGACTTGAACCGACGACCCCTTCATTACGAGTGAAGTGCTCTACCGACTGAGCTATTCCGGCCTGTCCTGCACGATGCCTTACCATGATGTCTCTCCAACAGGCACAAATATTATTATATACATTTTTTCAAAATATGCAACCACTTTTTTTGGTTTTGATACATTTTTTCTGGTAGTCGATTCTTTTTTAACATACAGGAAGAAAGGCATCCTTCCTTTCCGGTTCGGGAAGCAGGGATGCCTTTTTCACATGTCACATTCTTTTGTTCAGAAAGAGTTATTTACCAGCCATCTGTCTTTCCTGTTCTTCGATCATCTTCTTGACCATATAACCGCCGACAGATCCGTTCTGTCTGGAAGTAAGGTCTCCGTTGTATCCGTCTGTTAACGGAACACCGAGTTCGTTTGCCACCTCATATTTGAATTTGTCTAAAGCACCTTTTGCTTCTGGTACGGCTGCTTTATTAGATGAACGATTTGTCATGATAATGTCCTCCTTTATCGTCATGTGTTTTTTTGTAACTTTTTGTTACATTCATAGTATATGAACATTTTTGTGAAATACTCTGGTAAAAACAGGAAAAACAATTTGTTCCCGAAATGTATTGCATTTTCCTCCCGATCTACTATTATATAAATATGTTGAAAAAAGGAGGACAACTATCATGATATTTATATACCCTGCGGTTTTCCGTAAAAAAGAAGATGGACGCTATCATGCGTTTTTTCCGGATCTGGAGTGCTGCGAAGCATCCGGAGATACTCTGGACGATGCCGTTGACAATGCCAACGAAGCTGCCAGAACGTGGATCAGCGTAGAGCTGGAGGAGAACGATCCTGTTTTGCCGCCGATTACCGATCCGGAAGATATCAAGACACAGGATGGAGATATCGTCCGGAATATCGCTGTCAATATACGTTTTTACGAAGGCTGGGATGAATAACCGTATGTAAATCAGAAAAAGACGGCCTTTTTGGCCGTCTTACAGTACATGAATATTATCCCGGTCTGCCCTTCCATATACAGGAAATTCCCTGATTTCTTCCGATGACGCGGCTTCTGCCGCCATCTGAAGAATCCCTGCATCCTGAAAGATATCTCCCAGTTTAAATTCCATCAGTCCGCTCTGTCGGATTCCGAACAGGTCTCCCGGGCCTCTCAGCTTTAAATCTTCCCCCGCGATATAAAATCCGTCATTGGAATGATTGAGGATATCCAGCCGTTTTTTCGTCTCTTTCGCCCTGGATGCCGTCATAAAAATGCAGTAGGACTGAAACGCCCCACGGCCAACGCGTCCGCGCAGCTGGTGAAGCTGTGCCAGGCCGAAACGCTCCGCATTCTCCACCATCATCACCGTGGCATTCGGTACATTGATCCCCACTTCCACAACTGTCGTAGAGACAAGAATCTGAATCTGGTTTTGGGCAAACTTCTCCATGATTTCATCTTTCTGCGTCTGTTTCATCTTCCCGTGAAGATAACCTACCGTCACCTCCGGCCCCATCCGTTCGGACAGCATCGTGGAGTAATCAATGACATTTTCCGCCTCCATGGCTTCGCTTTCTTCCACCATCGGACAGATGACGTAGCACTGTCTTCCCTCTTCCACCTGCTTTTTCATAAAGCGGTAGGCCGTCTCCCGGTATCCGGTATCCACCACACAGTTTTTGATTGGCAGACGGTCTTTCGGAAGCTCATCGATGACAGAAAGATCCAGATCTCCATAGATGATAATCGCAAGTGTTCTCGGAATCGGAGTGGCACTCATAACCAGAATATGCGGCATGTTTCCCTTCTTTGCCAGAGCCTCCCGTTGTCTGACTCCAAACCGGTGCTGCTCATCCGTAATGACAAGTCCCAGATTGCGGTAATTTACTTTCTCCTGAATCAGCGCATGGGTACCGATAATAATCTGTGATTCTCCTGTTTCAATCCGCTCGTACGCCTCCCGGCGCTCTTTTGCCTTCATGGAACCGGTCAGAAGCTCCGTGCGAAACGGAATTCCATATTTCTCAAACATTTCGCAGACGGACTGGTAATGCTGCCTTGCAAGCACTTCCGTCGGAGCCATCATCGCTCCCTGATACCCGTTGCAGGCCGCTTCCAGAAGCGCAAGCACGGCCACAATCGTCTTACCGGATCCTACGTCGCCCTGTACAAGACGGGACATGGTGTAATCCCCCTGCATATCCTTCCGTATTTCCTTCCAGACTTTTTTCTGCGCATTTGTCAGTTCAAACGGAAGCTGTGACAGAAAATCGTCCACTTCCTGCTTTTTTTCCATCCGACAGCCATTCACACTCGTCTCTTTTTCTTCTTTCATCTGGCGGATGGCCAGAAGGAATTCCAGAAATTCTTCAAAGACAAGCCGTTTTCTCGCATACATGTACATCGTTTTATCTGCCGGAAAATGGATGCCCCTGAGAGCGTAATTGTACTCGCACAGATGGTATCTCTGCCTGATGCTTTCGGGAATCGTTTCCCGCTGCAGATGAATATGTTCCAGCGCTTCCCGGACCGCCTTCATGACCGTCAGATTGGAAAGCCCTGCAGTCAGCGGATACACCGGCTGCATCGTATTGAGCTTTTCCTGATATTTCTCCACAGGCTGAAAGATTTCCGGATGCTCCATCACGAGTCCGCCCCGTTTATTCACCACCCTGCCTCTGACAATAATCCGGCTTCCGGACCGGAGCGTATTGCGCAGAAACGGCATCCGGAACCAGAGGACTTTCAAAGTTCCCGTCAGATCCCGGATCAGGGCGCTTACAGTCTGGAGCTTCCTGTTCGGTGAAACCTGGACACTCCCAAAAACACAGCCTTCCACGGCAGCAACTGTCCCTTCCTCCAGTTCACTCACCGGAACCGGGGCCTCATAAATGTCATAGGTTCTCGGATAATAGCGCAGAAGATCTCCTGCTGTATAAACTCCCATCTTCTGAAACAGCATTTCTGTTTTTTCTCCGATCCCTTTGATTTCTCTGACTGGAGAATGCTCATTCATGTATTTCTCTCCTTTATACAGGAAAAGGATACTTTTTCGAAGTATCCTTTTCTGTTTCTTCTATTTTATCTTTACTTATTCGACCGACATCACATAGTAATAAATCGGCTGTCCGCCACGGTGTGCATCGACATCGAGATCCGGATACGCTTCCTCAACTTCAGAAACAAAACGCTCCGCTTCTTCCTCGGAAATGTCTTCACCGTAATAAATACTGATGAGTTCCGAATCTTCTGTCACCAGTTTCTCCAGAAGTTCTTTGGATGTTTCGGAGATAGAAGAACCTACGGAGAGAATTCCCTCATCGCCAATTCCCATAATATCTCCTTCATGGATCTCCTTTTCTCCGATTCTGGTGTCACGCACTGCATAGGTCACCTGACCTGTCTTTACAGTCTGGATAGCCTCAAGCATCATCTGCTCATTCGTATCCACGTCTTCTTCCGGCGAAAAGCTGATCACTGCTGTAATTCCCTGAGGTACTGTCCTGGTCGGAATCACAATGATATCTTTATCTCTTGTGAGATCTCTTGCCTGATTTGCGGCAAGTACAATATTTTTATTATTCGGCAGGATAAAGATCGTGTCGGCATTCACTTCATCAATCGCCTGAAGCATATCATCGGTACTCGGATTCATGGTCTGTCCGCCCTCAATGATATAATCCACTCCGATTTCTCTGAAAATCTCATTCATGCCCTCGCCAATGGAGACCGCGATAAAACCGGTTTTCTTTCTCTCTTTTTTCTCCTGCTTTTTCACTTTTTCCTGCGCTGCAAGCTTTTCCGCTTCCTGAATGACTCTCTCATGATGCTCCTCGCGCATATTGTCGATCTTCATCCGTGTCAGCTGTCCGTAAGTCAGCGCTTTCTGAATGGCAAGTCCCGGATCGTTTGTGTGTACATGCACTTTCACAACTTCGTCATCTGCCACACAGACAATCGAGTCACCGATGGACTCCAGATATGCCTTGAAGTCCTGCTCCTCCTGTTCAGAAAACTCCCGTCCTGTCAAGATAATAAACTCTGTGCAGTAGCCGAATTTGATATCCGTCTCCTCCATCGGCGCTTTACGCACAGCAGACGCTGACGGCGCCGCAGACGGCTCAATCGATGAATAGTCAATTTCTTTCCCAAGAAATGCGTCATACGCTCCTCTTAAGACTTCCAGAAGTCCCTGTCCGCCGGAATCCACAACTCCCGCCTCTTTTAATACCGGGAGCATTTCCGGAGTCTGATTCAGTACTTCCTGTGCATGATCCAGAATCTTCGGGAAGATTTCCGCAAGATCATCGGTCTCAAAAGCAAGTTCCTCCGCTTTTTCCGCAATTCCTCTTGCCACGGTAAGGATCGTACCCTCTTTGGGTTTCATAACCGCCTTGTATGCGGTCTCTTTTGCACGGATGCATGCAGCTGCAATCCCCGCAGCATCAATCTCCGTCTCATCCTGGATGGACTTGGTAAATCCACGAAGAAGCTGAGAGAGAATAACCCCTGAGTTTCCTCTGGCACCGCGCAGCGAACCGCCTGAAATCGCCTTTGACAGCTCCTTCATTCCCGGATTGTCCAGCGCCCGTACTTCCTTTGCCGCCGACATGATGGTCATGGACATGTTCGTACCGGTATCCCCGTCCGGAACAGGGAATACATTCAGCTCATTGATGTACTCTTTTTTTGACTCAATATTCTGTGCGCCTGCCAAGAACATCTTCGCAAGCATGTCTGCATTTATCGTTTTAATTTCCACCTCAAAGTTCCTCCCACATTAATCGATTACCCGTACGCCTTCAATATAGACATTGATCTTGTCAACCGGCATATTGGAAAATTCTTCGACTTTATATTTTACATTGCTGATCAGGTTATCCGTAACAGCCGAAATACTGACCCCGTATGCAACAATAACATGGAAATCAAGGCGGATTCTGTTATCTTCCGTAAGCTCTACCTGGATACCGTGTGTAAGGCTGTCTTTTTTCAGCAGTCTTACAAGTCCGTCTTTCATGTTGACTGCCGCCATCCCCACGATTCCAAAGCACTCTACTGCGACAGAGCCTGCATATTTGGCGATCACTTCCGGTGAAATGGTGATGATTCCCAGTTCCGTACTCATGCTGCCTTTCATACTAAGATACCTCCAATTCTTATCTATACTTTTTTCAGTTCTTTCCATGAAGTATTCTGCTTTATTATACCTTGTTTACACACATTTTACAACATCATCTCTTCATGTTATCTGTAAAACAGTGAAAAAATTATGATTTCCGGGAAATAAACTCTTGCATTTCCGGTATATATCTGATATCATAGTTAGTGTTGTGAGTCCTCAATTTGAGGACTAGTAAGAGCGTTAGGAGGTGTAATCATGGCGAAATGTGCTATTTGCGAAAAAGGGGCTCATTTTGGAAACAATGTCAGCCACTCTCATAGAAAAACACCAAAAATGTGGAAATCTAATGTAAAATCTGTTCGTGTTAAAACAGAAGGCGGAGCAAAGAGAATGTACGTATGTACATCCTGCTTAAAATCCGGAAAAGTAGAAAGAGCATAAGTTCTGCATACACAAAAACCAGGAATTTTGTTATCCTGGTTTTTTTGTTTCTTATTTTTTATCAGCAGCAGAAAAGAACATAGCCCAGTACGAGAAATACTGCCGTTATGCAGATATCCCAAACCAGACCCGGCAGGAACATCGAAAGAATCAGTCCTGCCGCGATCATAAAGCATGCAAATCCAATCACTCTTTTCATTCGATATCCCTGCCGTTTTGTTTCTTGATTTTATATATGCAGTTTTTCAGCCTTTTATTCGTTTTCTTTTTTCCCTTCGTCCAGAATCTCGTTGACTTCTTCTTCTGTTACCTTATTCTCGTCTCTTGTCCGGAAACGCTCCACGAGATCCGGTACCATGTCCAGAATCTTTGTGATCGTATCCTGATTTTTAATATTAACCAGTCTTGTCGTCCCGTTCTGAATCACAAGCACTGCGCAAGGAGTCATCTTGCCTCCCAGTCCACCGGCTCCCTTTTCATTCTTATCTGCGGTAAAAGAACCTGCCCCTACAGAAAAGGACACGTCCACAAGCGGGAGGATGATCGTATCTTTTACATGGATCGCCTCACCGACCACCGTCTTGGATGAAATCACATTATCCATTCCGTGGAACAATGCTTCCATCGTTGATTTGAAATTACTCTCTGCCATTTATGATTCCTCCTTCTTCTGGCGTTTTAACAGATGCAGTACTTCTTTTGCGGTACTGCGGATATTCTTATCTGCCACAAGCCTGACAGCCGCTGCTGCCAGATGGTTCATCCGAAGATGTCCCTTGATAAATATACTGCCATTTAATGCAGGTTTTTCAAAATCAGGTGCAATCTGAAGCCATTTCCCGAAGAACGGGTAGAAAAGCGCAAGCCAGGAAAGCAGTTTCCCGGTATAATACGGATCGTCAAACCCATACTCCACATACCCTCGCGCTTCTTTTGGCATCCATGTCTTTATGAAATGAATCAGAACTATCTTCCCCTTTTTGAAGGCAGCCTGATGTACTTCATCTTTGATAAACTTTTCTATCCTGTCTTTTGTTTTGGACAGCGTCTTTATCTTATCACAGATTCTTTGAAATGTATACTTGATTTTCCCGGAAATCCGCTGCCATCCGGATTCCTTTTTCTCGCCTTTCCGGCTTTGCGGCTTTTCTTTTGCGCTCTTTTCTTCCTGCTTCTTCTCCGGATCCGGCTTTTCTTTTTTTACAGCTTCCCGCTTCCGGGAATCATTCTCTTTTCCTCTGCCTTCCTGCTCTTCCGGTTCTCTTGTACCGTCCTCAGGTCTTCCAGGGACTTTTTTATCCTCTTTGTACTTTTCAGGAGTCTCTTTTTCCTGAATTTCTTCCTCCGGCTCCTCGTTCTTATCCTGCCCGATCTTTTTCCATGCAATTCCCGCCATCCAGTGAAATTTCTGATTTTCGTAGGCTGCCTGAAAACGGATCAGTCGGAAAAAATACCGGATGGAAATCTTTCCTGTAATCTTTTCCGGCTCCTCAATGTCCCCGGACGCACTCAGTTCATACCGGACCGGTACAAACAGAACCGTCAGAATTCCAAGCAGAAGAAGTCCCAGAACAAGAAGAAGTAAAATCCCTGCTATCTTTAGAATCCACAGTAAAATATGTACGATTATCATTCTAATTTCCCTGCCGCTTCAAAATATACTGCCGGATATCCGCATCCCCTGTCTTGTCCACTGTCTCTTCGGCAATCTTCCGGACAAGCTCCAGCGCCTGCAGATATCCCTTTGCCAGGCCTACCACAAACACATCCTTATCCCGGTACCATTCCTGATTCAGCATCCCGCTGTGATAGATTTCCAGCTGATTTTTCTCATTTTCCGGCAGGGCAATCAGGTAGACCCGGAACTGGAATTCTTTCTTTTCCAGATGTTCCATTATCTCCTCTTCCCTGCCTTTTAATTCTTCACTTACATACAGATCTTTCAAATACCGCATTGTAAAGCACCTCTATTCCGCATAGAATGCCTCGAAGACGTCTCCCGCAACATCCGTCGCAACATCACCGGTACTGTCGGAGTTTTCGATCACAACAGCCAGTGCAAGATCCGGATTGTCCACGTTGGAAAATCCGATAAACCAGGAGTGTGTTTTCTCTTTATCATCACTGTACTCACTTGTTCCTGTCTTCCCTGCGATGGAAACCCCAAGAGAATTCAGGGAACGGGCTGTTCCGTATTCCACAACTCCCTGCATATATTCTGTCAGCTGAGCTGCCTCCTCGGAGGTCATCAGCTCTTTGTAAGACTCCGGAACGTATTTCTCTACCGTCTCGCCCTCTGCACTTGTAATCTGATCTACCAGATACGGCTGCATCAGAATTCCATTATTGGCGATGGCAGATGTAATCAACGCCATATGGTACGGACTCACCTGAAGTTTTCCCTGTCCAAAAGCCGTCATGGCGATGGCAGCGTCTCCATCATCGTCCTGCAGATTGAATTTGCTTTCATTATAGACAAGCGGACACGGAAGCTCTGAATCAAACAGAAGATCCTCTGCCGTATTGCGGAACTCATCGATATCCAGGCTGAGTCCGATGTTGGAGAACGATGTGTTGCAGGAATATGCCAGGGAATCTGCCAGATCGACCGTTCCATGCACATCATTTCCAAAACAGTGAATTTCATTTTTCCCTGCTGTGATTTCTCCTGTACAGCGGTAGGTATAATCCTGATAATTTGCATTCTGGCGCATATACGCAAGAGTTGTCACTACCTTGAATGTAGATCCCGGAGCATACTGTCCCTGCGTCGCACGGTTGACAAGAATTCCTTCCGTGTTTGCGTTTAAGCTTTCCCAGTCCTCCACAATGGTATTCGGATTGTAGGACGGTTTGGAAACCATCGCAAGGATCTTTCCCGTACTAGGCTCAATCGCCACGACTGCTCCCCGGTTGTTTCCGAGCGCATCGTAAGCCGCCTGCTGGAGATCCGTATCGAGTGTCGTGGTAATATTGTTTCCTGCGCTTTTCCGCCCTCTGAATTCATTCAGAAGCTTTGTCCGGAACGAAACATTTGAAGTCTGAAGCTGGAAATTCTGCGAGGACTCCAGACCGGTCTTTCCTTTGTCCGAATATCCGACGACATGGGCAAAAAGCTCTTCGTACGGATAGGTTCTCGTCTGGGTGCCGTCTTCATTTTCCACAGACTCGGCAAGGACATTTCCATCCTTGTCCAGAATCGAGCCCCGGAGCACCTGGTTTTCATACAGATCCATCCTTGGATTTCTGGAATCATTGATAATTTCTCTTCCCTGTACCACGTTGAAATAGGAAAAATAGCCGATCATTCCCACAAAAAGAAGAACAAAAAAGTAAGTTACAAAAACATACTGGCGGTTCGCCTTTTTCTTCTTTTTGGCACGTCGCCTTTCTTCCTGCTGTTCTTTCTTCTTTTCTGCCTTTCCGGGCTTCCTTGGAGCCGGCTTACGGTCTCCGTACACGCTGTGAGTTCCGGTTCTTAGAGTTTCTTCTTCGATCTCCCGACGGAGCTCCCGCTGAAGGCCTCGTTCCATTTGATCGAGGTCTTCCGGTCTGCTGTGCCTGCCGTCTTCTCTTCGCCCGTAATTGTCTCTCTCTTTGTCGTTCAATATCCTCTTCCTCATCTTCTCTTAAAATATACAGCCCCTGGATGATCGCAAACATGATCATCGTGCTTAAAAGGGAACTTCCTCCATAGCTCACAAGCGGCAGGGTCACACCCGTAGACGGGATAAATTTGATTACTCCGCCGATCGCAAGAAATACCTGGAAGATATAACAGGTTCCAAGTCCCAGCGCTACCAGTTTATAAAAGCTGTCTCTTAACTGCATCGCAATATTCAGAAACATAATGTAGCAGCTGACACAGATCAGAATGATGCAGATCGCAAAGACAGCTCCCAGTTCCTCCGCAATCGCGGAGAAAATAAAGTCTGTCGTAACAACCGGAATCTTGTCCGGAAGTCCCTGGCAGAGTCCAAGGCCGAACCATCCTCCTGTGCCGATCGCAAACAGCGACTGCGCCACCTGATATCCCCCTTCATTATAGACCGCGAACGGGTCTCTCCAAACCGTTACCCTCGTCCTCACATGAGAAAACAGAAAATATGCGGCTACCGAAGCAACACTTCCGGCTCCCACGCCTGCCGCAATATAGAGCGGCTGCCGTGTGGCCACATACAGCATCACAAGGTACACTACAAAAACAATCAGTGCCGCTCCCAGGTCTGTAGAAGCGACCAGAATCAGAACATGCAGCGCCGCCACGA
Organism: Pseudoflavonifractor sp. BSD2780061688st1 E11; assembly: GCF_005844125.1. NCBI lineage: Bacteria > Bacillati > Bacillota > Clostridia > Eubacteriales > Oscillospiraceae > Pseudoflavonifractor > Pseudoflavonifractor sp. BSD2780061688st1 E11. Next base: position 15,280 of record NZ_SPHM01000012.1, on the reverse strand, counting down.
TCGTTGTGATAACTACATTTCTGAAATCCTTTGCCCTGTAGAGACTGGATGCCACAAAAAATACAAATACAATCTTCACGAGTTCTGACGGCTGCACACTGATTCCCGCCACTTCAAATCCAAGCATGGCTCCGTTTGATACCCGTCCTACAACAATAACCGCGGCAAGTGCCGCAACACCGACCACTGCATAGACCAGTTTCAGTCTGCTTAAAAATCTGGCTTTCCGGATAATGACCGGAACAAACAGCGAAATGACACCGGATGCCGCTACAATAATTACCTGCTTAACCGCATTGTTATACGAAAGCCTTGTCAGCATGATAAATCCTACCGCAAGAAGCATACACATATTGTTGACAACCAGTCTGGACACTTTCGGGTACAGAAAACCATAAAGCAGAATAATTGATCCCAAAAGCGCTACCTGTATGACATAAAACACGAGAATTCTGGCCTCCTGCATACGCAGAAACAGGGTCAGAAATGCCAGGAAGTGGATCATGAAGATCCAGATGCTCTGCCTCCTTAAAATCCACATCTTCGTATAAGCATCGTGATATCCGAACACGCTGAAACACTCAAAAGTATAGATTACCATCATCAGCAGAATCAGATATTTTGAAATTTCCATTATAATATTAAACAAATTGCCACCTACTTTATTCCCCTTTTAAAATGTCCACGCGTAAAATCATCAAACTGCTCTGCTGCCTGCGGATACCCTCCGTCTCTCAGGAAGCCGTCCCCGTAAAGCCTGATTACTCTCCTTGTCTCATCGGCGTCCTCCAGCGAAAATTCCAGCCGGACATTGTCAATCCCGATCCGTTCGATCTCCGGAAGCAGATCCAGCAGCACAAGCGGCGCCGTATTATAGATAATATTATAACATGTATCACAATAATTTTTTACATAAAATGTCTTCTGATACCGGTCCTTCAGTTTTGTGACAGCTGCTTTTCCATCGCAGTGTCCCGTAGATTTTTTTACGCATCCCGCGCTGATCATCATCGGAGCATATCCGTATACGACCATCTCTTCTTCTCCGGAAACGGTTTCACGAATCTCCTGGCTGTTCAGCTCTAATGATACTGTTGTACCATTTATCCCTGCATTTTTCAAGAATTCTACAGCTTTTTTGTTCAATGTATACAAATGATGGTCCGCCTGAACCTTGTTTTTCCATACTTTTTTTTGCAGATATGACAAAGATTCCAGATTTCTCACGAGCGCACCATCCCACGGGAACGCTTCCAGATCTCCCCAGATTCTGTCGTAGAGCCGTTCGGCCTGTTCTCTGAAAATGTGAGGAAATACAAGATACCATTCGGCTTTCCTTGTTTCAAAAAGTGCCCGGATCTCCGCTCTTCCCGATCCGGACGCAAACAGGTCGGCCGCCAGATGGCTTTCCACGTAGATACGGCCTGCGTCTTCCTCCTGTACCGCTGCAGCTAACTGTTCTCTTGTCTGCACAAGAACAGAAAGCATCCTCGCATGCGGATCCCGGACAGTTGTACCGGTCTCCTTTTTCTCCGGTATCTCCGGACAGGATCTTTCATACTGTCCCAGAATGGCATCTTCCAGCTTCTGTGCCGCCTGTCTGCGAAGCTCATTGACAACCTGCATCGGGAAGAAAATCCCTTCGTCCATCTCAACAGCCATCTTCTCTGTCCTGAACGGAGTATTCCCCATCTTGCCAAGCTGCTTTTCCACTCTCGCCCGGTCCAGCGGCTGCTTTTTCGCCTCTTCCGGAACCATGCCCTCGGCGCTGACCTCGATGCTTCCCATCCTGAGAGTCAGCCTGGACGGCTCTCCGGCACGGAACACTGCCTCCGCCTGCACCGGACGCCGGATATCAGCGGTTTTCAGATGATCCCGGATCTCCCCGATCAGGCTTTCATTCCGGACTCTTGACAGAATCGTTCTCGGCTTCACTGCCGTTCCCTTTGCCACGAGAATCTGGAACTGGCCGCCCTTTTTTACGTCCTGTCCAAGTGTAACATTTTCTTTGGCGGAGATTTCCAGAACATCGCCTTTCTGTACCGCTGCGAGTGCTTTTAACAGAAGGCTCCTTCCCTTCTGCCGCTCCACACAGGCTGCCGGAATCCCGGCGTGATTTGGCCTGTCAGGCGAAATCATCTCCGGGCCGTTCTGCATATGGTAGTAGCCCCTGCAGCTGCCGCCGCGGTTATACAGATCCATCAGTCTCATTTTGTCCTCTTCTGACACCCGGTATCCCTCTCTTCCCTTCTCAAGGAAAAGGTCTGCGTATTTCCGGTACATCCGCGCGGTCTCAGATACATACTCCGGCTTTTTCATCCGTCCTTCAATTTTAAAAGAGTCCACTCCGGCCTCAATCAGATCCGGGATGTCATCCAGAGCCATGATATCCTTCAGGCTCAGAATGCAGGATGGCTTCTTCATTCCTTCCACCTGATATTTCAGACGGCACGGCTGCGCGCACTGTCCCCGGTTGCCGCTCCGCCCACCGAGCATGCTGCTGAACAGGCACTGTCCGGAATAAGAATAGCAGAGCGCGCCGTGGACAAAGCACTCGATCTCCAGCCCGGTCTCCTCTTTCATCTTCCGGATCTCCGAAAGGGAAAGCTCCCTTGCCGGAACAATCCGCTCCACACCGTATTTCTTTAAAAATCCTGCTCCGGAAGCCCCTGCCACAGACATCTGGGTGCTCGCATGAAGCGCAAGATCCGGGAAATGCTCCCGGATAAAGGAAAGCGCTCCCAGATCCTGTACCAGAACCGCATCCAGACCGTTTTCATAAAACGGCTTCAAAAACGAAAAGAGACGTTCTTCCATCTCCCGCTCTTTGATCAGTGTGTTGACGGTCAGATACAGCTTCTTTCCGTAAAGGTGTGCCTCTCGGATAGCCCGGATCAATGTCTCCCGGTCAAAATTCCCGGCATACGCTCTGGCTCCAAACAGGTCCCCTCCTGCATAGACTGCATCCGCTCCGGAACGGATCGCCGCCTGAAAGGCTTCATAAGTGCCCGCGGGTGCGAGAATTTCCACTTCTTTATTCTGTTTCTTATTATTCATCTCTTTCTATTCCTGCCTTACTTCGAAAAAAGGCTGTCCTTCGACAGCCCTAATTCTTTCGGTGATTTTTCATTTCTGTTTCCAACTGCACAATCTTCATCTGCAGCTCCTGATTTTCTTCCTTCAGCTTATCCATTGCCCTGTCCGCATTTTCCAGCTTGATCTGCGCAGAGATCAATTCGTGCTTTAAGTCATACATCTCTTTATCTTTCGATTCCATATCAATTTCAAGAGACGAGCCCTGCTCCTTTGCTTTAAAATAATCGTCCGCAATGTTCAGTGCAAGAAGGATGCTTTTTGTGTCGCTGCTCTGCTTTTTGTAGCTTTCATTCTCACTGCATTCTGCAATCTTGTGATTCAGATAATTTGATACTTTCTGAAGATACTCCTCGCTCTCAAAGCCGCTCAGCGTAAATACCCTGCCATCAATGATAACTTCGGTATAATTTCTTGATGCTGCCATAGCCGGTGCTTCCTCCTCCTATATGAAGTCTCTGTTATTCATTATAAACGATCTGGTTGGAAAAACCAACCTTTTTCTTTGATATTCTCCGTAGAAGGGAATTTTACTCTTCCTTTCCCATGGAAAATCCAAGATGCTGATATGCAAGAGCCGTAGCCGTCCTCCCTTTCGGAGTCCTCTGAATAAAGCCGTTTTTCAGGAGAAAAGGCTCATATACATCCTCCAGCGTACCGGAATCCTCGCCGATGGCAGCTGCAAGTGTATCCAGTCCTACCGGCCCGCCTCCGAATTTTTCGATCATGGTCGTCAGAATCGTCCGGTCCGCATAATCCAGACCGAACCGGTCCACTTCCAGAAGATCCAGCGCAAAAACTGCTACTTCCTCGGTAATCACACCATTATATTTAACCTGCGCAAAATCCCGCACCCGTTTTAAAAGGCGGTTGGCCAGACGCGGCGTCCCTCTGGAACGTCTCGCAATCTCAAGCGCTCCTTTCGGGTCAATCTCAACTCCGAGCACCTGGGCGGAACGCAGGACAATCGTCTGCAAATCCTCAGCCGTATAAAACTCCAGCCGGTTCACCACACCAAACCGGTCCCGAAGCGGCGCCGTCAGCATTCCTGCTCTCGTCGTCGCCCCCACAAGCGTAAACTTCGGGAGATCCAGACGGATGGATCTTGCCCCTGCTCCTTTTCCGATCACAATATCGATGGCAAAATCCTCCATGGCCGGATACAGCACCTCTTCCACCTGCCGGTTAAGTCTGTGGATCTCATCCACAAACAGCACATCCCGCTCCTGCAGGTTATTCAAAATCGCAGCCATCTCCCCAGGCTTTTCGATCGCCGGACCGGAGGTCACTTTCATATTGACTCCCATCTCATTGGCAATGATCCCGGCAAGAGTCGTCTTTCCCAGCCCCGGAGGTCCGTAAAAGAGCACATGGTCCAGTGCTTCCCCTCTTGCCTTTGCCGCTTCTATATAAATCTTTAACGTTTCTTTCGCCTTTGTCTGTCCGATATAATCTTCCAGATACTGAGGCCGGAGGCTGCCTTCAATCTTCTGGTCTTCCTCCAGTGTTTCTGTCGTAATAATTCGTTTCTTCATGCTTCTCTGCCTTCCGGATAGTTATTTGAATGAACCGCGCCCTTTTGCCCGGCCCTCCTCCATTAAAACAGTGCCATCTGCCGCAGGGCCTGTTTCAGCACATCTTCTACGGTACTGTCCTCATGGATCTCCACGTTTCTGACTGCCTGGAATGCTTCGGTACTTCCATATCCCAGCGCTGTCAGCGCTTCCACTGCCTCGTTCTGAATCCGCCCTGCTCCTTCTTCATTTCCCGGAACAGACGGCGCATCCGTCTCCTGTCCGATGGTATCAGAAAGCTTCAGCTTGTCTTTCAGCTCTAAAATCAACTTTTCCGCTGTCTTCTTTCCGATTCCCTGAGCCTTTGAAATGGCCTTTGCGTCCCCCGCCATCACTGCGAACCGCAGATCATTCGGTGTCATCTGCGTCAGGATGCTGAGACCTCCCTTCGGGCCGATCCCGCTGACCCCGATGATCAGCTTAAAGACCTCCAGTCCGTCCTTTGTCAGGAATCCAAAAAGCTGCATCAGATCTTCTTTCACATGCAGATACGTATGGATCTTCACTTCCTGTCCAGTCTTCGGAAGGCTGGACATGTCACTTCCGGACATGAAAATCCCGTATCCGACGCCTCCTACATCAATAACCACATGGTTCTCGCCAATCTCCGCAAGCTCCCCTCGTATATATGAAATCATCTTTCTTCCTCCGTCAATTAAAACTGGATCCCCCTGATCCTTTTCAGCATTTCCCCGGATGCAAGCCCGATCACAAGTCCTGTAACCAGACCGGAAACCAGAAGCACCGGAACATACGAAAACACGCCATAGGTCTCCACCACAAGGGCCGCTGCCAGAAGCTGCCCGATATTGTGGAACACACCACCGGCAATGCTCACTCCCAGAACACTGACTGATTTCACATGCTTCAATCCCCACATCACAGTCAGACTCAACAGTCCTCCTGCCAGACTGTAAAGAATACTCATCAGATTACCGAACAGAAATCCTGACAGAACCACCCGCACAACGGAAAGGAGATATGCCTCTTTGACAGGCATCCTGTAAAGTGCTATCACAATCACAATATTGGCAAGTCCAAGCTTGACCCCCGGAATCCCGATCTGAAACGGTATCAACGTCTCAATATAACTGAAAATCAATGCCAGCGCCACAAACACTCCAAATGACGCCAGGCCCGCTCCTCTTCTTTCCACACTGCACCTCTTTTACTGCACGACCGCATCCGCTCCGGATGATTCTCCATCTTCAATCGATACAACAACCTCGTGAGGCAGACAAATAATACTTTCTCCATTTCTCGAAATTGCGCTGTGACGGACACAGACCTGATCCGGACAGTCCGCCTTCTCCATACTGGCGCTTCCATTTTCGATAACAAGTGTATTTGTCCCTCCATTGATCTCGATCGTCTGATCTTCATTCAGACTGTATCTGCCCTCCTCTTCGCCGTCTACATAGACGACCGCTTCGCCGCCTCCGCTTCCGGTAAAGGCTCTGTATATTCCAAATGCCGATCCTGCTACAAGCAAAATCAAAAGAATCAAAATGATATCTCCCTTTTTCATGGGGACCTCCTTCTTCCGGTTTATTTTAGCACATCCGCCCCGGCACTGCAACCGTATGTTCGATAGTGAAACCCGCATTGAAAAACGGAGCTTCCGAAATGGCCGCCCCGTTTTCATCTTCTAATATCCGTAATAATAATAGTCACTCATTGTCTCACCGTAGGATACACTTCCGATGATCACCACCAGGATCAGGAAAATAATCAGTAATACAATAAGTACCGCCTCTACTATCAGTGCCGCACGGCAGAAGTTTCTCCTGTGAATATTTCCCTTTCTGGCAAACGCCCAGTAACAGTACAGAATAATCCCTCCGCAGCATGGAATAAATGCCGCCAGCAAAGTCAACAGCCAGTCACCCATTGTCAGCGGCGTCGTATCCCACTCTTCCTGATACTGATTCCCCTGTGTCTGGTACGGCATACCGTCTCTCGTCTGTTCCCCATAAGAATAGGAAATATCTTCCTTCGGAGCCTGAGTTTGTTCCCGCTGTTCCTGATCAAGCGCAGTATATGGCTGTTTCGGCATTGTCTCTTCCTGCATAGGAACCGCCTGCTGCTCCTCCGGCTGCTGAGTCACCGGAGCATCACCTGCACCGGTCTGCTCTGTCATTACTTCTTCTGTATTTTCAAAATTATTCTTATTCTCTTCCATGTGTCTGACTACCCCTTTCGCTTGTTTCATTTTATCATGCTTTTTTCGTCAGCACAACAGAAATCCCCGATTTCACAGAATCTGCATAACTTGACGCCCGTATAAGCAGTCTTAGAACGTAGTGCGGAACTGAAGCGAGACAGCGCGACGAGTGTGCATGCAGGCGGCAGTTCGGTGTGAGCAGCGTAAACTTTACATGATCCGTCCCAGGGCCTGATAAATCCGGTTCAGCAGATTTCCCGGATAGTAGCTCATAGGAGGTTCTCCCGGGAAGTATCGGCTCATCCGGTAAATGTAAAATACAAGCATGCCTGCCAGAAGCAGAATCAGCCATTTTTGAAGAGACCGGACCTCTTTTTGAAGCACGTATCTCCGGATTACAAATGCCGCCGCAAGAAACGCAATGCCGTATATAAACGGGTTCAGATACCATGCGTCCGCGAATTCACCCCGAAGGAGACAGAACCCTGCTCTGGAAAGCCCGCATCCCGGGCATGGCAGGCCGGTGACCATGACAAAAGGGCAAGAAGAGTAAAAGAAGTTCCACGCAAGAAAAAAGTAAACCGCCAGCACAAGGATGACATACCGGATACTCCAAAGATCCGCTTTTATCATCCTGATGCTTTCCATTAGCCGTTTCTTTCTGCTCATTGATTCTTTCCTCTTCCTGCCCTCATGGGATCAGTGACTCTTTTCCGTCCCGGCTATCGCCAGACCGTAGTCATCAGCTGATAATCTTCTTCGGACATTTTTCCGCGCATTTTCCGCAGTTTGTACACTTTTCCGGATCAATGTGTGCCACATTATTTGTAACAGTCACCGCGTCAAATTCGCAGACTTTTTCACACATCTTACATCCAATACATCCTACAGAACATACACTCATTACATCTTTTCCCTTGTCAAGGGAACTGCACTGTACAAGATGTTTCTGCTCATACGGTACAAGCTCAATCAGATGCCGCGGACATGCTGCCACACATTTTCCGCAGGCCTTACATGCTTCCTTATCTACAACCGCGATTCCATCCTGAATATGAATCGCGTCAAACGGACATGCTGCCACGCAGCTTCCTTCTCCAAGACATCCGAATGTACATGCTTTCGGTCCTCCGTTCTGCATCATGTTGACCATGACACAGTCCTTTGTTCCGGTGTACTTATAATTTTCTTTTGCCTTTTCGCATGTACCGGCACATTTCACAAAAGCAACCATCTTTGTCATCTCTCCTGCGTCCTGACCCATGATCGCTCCTACTTTCGCGGCAACCGACGCGCCCCCTACCGGGCAGGCATTGACCGGAGCCTCTCCTTTGACAATCGCCGCCGCAAGCCCGGAACATCCTGCGTAACCGCAGCCACCACAGTTGTTTCCCGGAAGCACCCCGATAATTGCCTCTTCACGCTCATCAACTTCCACTGCGAACTGCTTTTCTGCGACTCCCAGGAAGACACCGATGAACAAACCTACACCGCCGACAATCGCGGCAGCAATGAGTATACCTGTCATAATCCATTTTCCTCCCTTAAATCAAACCTGAAAATCCAAAAAACGCAATGGACATCAGCGCTGCCGTAAGCAGAACAATCGGCGTTCCTTTAAATGATTCCGGCACGTCATTATGTTCTGTCTTCTCACGGATTCCTGCCATGATTACGATTGCGATTGTGAATCCGACCGCTGTCGCAAATCCATTTACCACACTGCTTAAAATGTTGTATTCATACTGTACGTTGTTCAAAGCCACACCAAGTACTGCACAGTTTGTAGTGATCAGCGGCAGGTACACACCCAGCGCCTGATAAAGCGACGGCATGGACTTTTTCAGGAACATTTCCACGAACTGTACCAGCGCGGCGATCACAAGAATAAATACAATCGTCTGCAGATATTCGATATTCAACGGCTGCAGGATAAATTCATATACAACACTTGTACAGAAGGATGCGATCGTAATAACGAAAATAACCGCTCCGCCCATACCGGCCGCTGTTTCAATCTTCTTTGATACTCCAAGGAACGGGCAGATTCCAAGGAACTGGCTCAGCACGACGTTATTAACAAGTGCAGAACCTACTGCAATGATAAATAATTCTTTCATCTGTTCCCCCTCCTATTCCTTGTCCTGACCGGAAGAAAGTGAAGAAGCACATCCGCCGCAGGAAGCGCATCCGCCTTCCGCGCAGCCGCCCTGAGGCTTCACAACTTTCTTGCCTTTCTTTTCCATATTGTTCATGATCTTGTTTCTTGTGGCTACCAGCATGGATAACACGATAAACGCGCCCGGCGCCAGGATAAAGATCGTAATCGGTTCATAGGATGACGGCATAATCTGGAAACCGAATACCTGTCCCGCTCCCAGAATTTCTCTTACGATACCGATGCAGGTAAGTCCAAATGTAAATCCAAGTCCCATTCCAAGGCCGTCGAACAGAGACGGAATAATCGGGTTTTTGGACGCGTAGCTTTCCGCACGTCCAAGAATGATACAGTTTACAACGATCAGAGGAATGTAAAGCCCAAGTGAATCATAAAGGCTTGGCACAAATCCCTGAAGAAGGAACTGTACAATCGTTACGAAAGATGCAACGACTACGATAAACGCCGGGATACGGACTGAATCCGGGATAATTTTCCGAAGTGCGGAAATCATCATATTGGACAGTACCAGTACCACCGTTGTGGAGAGTCCCATTCCGATTCCGTTGATGGCGGAAGTCGTTACCGCAAGTGTCGGACACATTCCGAGCATCATGACGAAAGTCGGGTTCTCTTTGATAATACCATTATATAAACGTTCGACACATCTATTCATCTGCACTGCCTCCTAACACATTCTGATAATATCCAAGAGACGCATTGACCGCTCCTGTCACCGCTCTGGTAGTGATTGTAGCACCGCTGATGGCATCGATCTGTTCTCCCTCGCCTCCGTCTTTTGAGACATAGAAATGATCGGTCTGCTTGCCGGAATACTGCTCGTAGAATTCCGGTTCGGAAGCTTTCATACCAAGTCCTGCAGTCTCATTGATGGAAAGAATCGCGATTCCGTTTACTGTTCCATCATTCTGGATTCCAACGGACACCTGAATATCCCCGCCGTATCCGTTCGGGTCGGTAGCTGTGATCACGTATCCGATCGTTTCGCCGCCCTGTTTTGCTTCGACTGCTTCATTGATCTCTGCACCGTCATCCACGCCTGCCGCCTTGACAGCTTCCGCCGCCTCTTTGGCATCTACCTCCAGGTCATCAAAGGAATCCGCATCCTCGAATACCTGTTTGTATGCTTCCTGCTTTGCCTGTTCCTGTGCGTTGGCAATCGGAGCCTTTGTAATCTCATATACAGCGCCGAGGGCCACTCCGGAAACAAGTGTGATAATTGTCAGGATAATTGTATTTTTAATAATCTTGTTCATTATTTCTCTCCTCCTTTACCAAATGGTTTTGGAAGAGTAACCTTCTCGATCAGCGGAACAAGGATATTGCCGATGATGATCGCATAGGAAACTCCCTCTGCAGATCCTCCGAAAAGACGGAACAGTCCTGTCAGGATACCAAGAAGGATACCATAAATAATCTGACCTTTCTTCGTGATCGGGCTTGTCACGTAGTCTGTTGCCATGAACCATGCGCCAAGCATGATACCGCCGCCGCAAAGGTGCGCGGTGATGAAGCTCCAGTCAAATCCGTGGCCGCCGAAAATTGTGATGAAGATCACAAATGTCACAAGATAGGATCCCGGAATTCTCAGATCAATGATTCCTTTCAGAAGAAGGATAATCGCACCGATCATGATCGCGATAACGGATGTCTCACCGATTGTTCCCGGGATCTGGCCGATGAACATTTTCATTGTGTCTACGTTGGCAATGGAGCCGTCCGCACGCATGGTTGCAAGCGGAGTTGCCCCGGTTACACCGTCATATGTAAAGGATGTCATTCTTCCTGTGAAAGAAATCAGGAGGAAACATCTTGCAGCAAGAGCCGGGTTCATAAAGTTCTGTCCCAGGCCTCCGAAGAGCTGCTTGACAATCAGAATCGCAAATACGGCTCCCAGAACGCCCATCCACCATGGAGCGGACGCCGGAAGGTTCAGTGCCAGCAGAAGTCCTGTGACTGCCGCACTCATGTCTTTGATTGTCACTTTTTTATGCATCAGCTTCTCATAAAGATACTCCGTAAGCACAGCCGCTGCCACTGTCACCACGACAAGAATCCACGCATTCTGATCACGGAAATTCCAGATTCCAAAAAGGGTTGTCGGCAGAAGCGCGATGATCACCCACAGCATGATATTTTCTGTAGTGTCTTTGGCCCGTATGTGCGGAGATGCCGAAATATTAAACTGTTCGTTCACTTTGTCCACCTCTCACTTTCTACTTTTTCTTCCTGTTCGCCAGAACGGTCTTTCTCATGGAGCTGATCGCCTGCTTCAGCTGCCGTTTTGCCGGGCAGACATAGCTGCAGGAACCACATTCCATACATTCCACACCGAATTCTTTTTCAAATGCCGCCTCGTCATGACGCTCTGCATAATCTGCAAGTCTGGACGGGATCAGACGGCTCGGACATGCGTCAATACATCTGCCGCAGTTGATACATGCTGACGGCTCATACATTGCCACCTCATCCTTTGTCAGGCATAAAATCGATGAAGAAGTTTTCGTGACAGGAACATCCAGAGTAAACATGGCAAATCCCATCATCGGTCCTCCGGAAATCACTTTCTCAGGAGCCCCTTTCAATCCGCCTGCCGCCTTGATCAGCTCCTGCTGATTGATGCCAAGCGGAACCTTAAAGTTGCCCGGTTCGGCAATTCCATCTCCACTGACTGTCACAACACGGTCAATACATGGTCTTCCGTTGACTACCGCATCGTAAATGTGAATGATTGTCTCCACATTATCTACGACACATCCAACATCCGCCGGAAGCATGGAAGAATTGATGGCTCTTTTTGTCACTGCATAGATCAGCTGGCGCTCACCGCCCTGCGGATATTTGGTCATCAGTCTGACCACTTCCATCCTCGGCTCACCGCTTGTCAGCTGTTCCAGCTTCGCGATACAGTCCGGCTTGTTATCCTCCACCGCAAAGATACCCTTTGCATTATCGAAAAGCTTCAGAATCACGCGCATCCCCTCTACAAGCTCTTCCGGATTTTCCAGCATTCTGCGGTAGTCGGCTGTAATGTACGGCTCGCACTCCGCACAGTTTGCAATGACGTATTCGATTTTCTCCGGCTCCTTCGGTGAAAGCTTCACCCTTGTAGGGAATCCGGCACCGCCCATTCCGACAATTCCGGCCTCTGAAATCAGATTCAGAATCTCTTCTTTGGTAATCAGATCCAGCGATCTGGTATTCAGCCTTTCAGCTTCCGTATAGGTCCCGTCATTCTCAATAATAATGGACGAAACCTTTCCCCCGGTCGGTGTAAAGTACGGAGCAACCGCCTTCACCTTTCCGGAAACAGATGAATAGACCGGGGCAGAGACAAACCCCCCGGCCTCTGCAATCTTTTGTCCTTTCAGAACCTGATCTCCGACCTTGACAATCGGGGCTGCCGGAGCACCAATGTGCTGCGAAAGCGGAAAGACCAGATCTCCTTCAGGCAGGACTTCGACAATCGCCTTGTCCTTGGCCAGACTTTTTCCATCATTCGGATGTATTCCACCCTTGAAAGTTAAAAGTCCCATCTTTTTTTCCTCCTCGTTCTTTTTTTAACATATGTAAAAACATGAAAAAATAGAGACTAAAGCAAGTAGCCTCTATTTTTACTCTGCAGCATTTATATATGCATCACAACCGGTAGTACTACTCTGCCTCTGCAACTTCCTCTTTTGCTTCCTCAGCAGCCGGCTCTAACGCTTTCATGCTTAAACTGATCTTCTTTTCTTCTTCGTTTAAATCAACGACTTTCGCTGTGATTTCCTGTCCGACTTTCAGAACGTCCGCAGGTTTCTCAACATGCGCTCTTGAAATCTGAGATACATGAAGGAGTGCGTCAACACCCGGTACCAGCTCTACGAAAGCACCAAAATCTGTCATTCTGGCTACTTTTCCTGTTACGACATTTCCCACTGCATAATCCTCAGCTGCGTGAAGCCATGGATTTGTCTCCGGGAATTTCAAAGATAATGCGATCTTTGTATCGTGAACATCTTTTACAAGTACTTTTACTGTCTCTCCTACATGGAACAGTTTCTTCGGATTATCGACACGTCCCCAGGACATCTCGGAAATATGAAGCAGTCCGTCTACTCCGCCGAGATCGATAAATGCACCGAAATCTGTAATATTCTTTACAACACCTTCTACTGTATCACCTGCATGCAGGTTTGCAAAAATCTCTTTCTGTTTTTCTGCTTTCTCAGCAACAAGAAGCTGTCTTCTGTCACCGATGATACGGTTTCTTCTCGGATTGAACTCGCTGATTACAAATTCAATCTCCTGTCCCTGATATTTGCTCAGGTCTTTCTCATATGTATCTGATACAAGACTTGCCGGGATAAATACTCGTGCTTCTTCAACAACAACACTCAGGCCGCCGCCAAGAATCTGTGTAACCGGCGCTTTGAGTACTTCTTTATTTTCGAATGCTTCCCTGAGTCTTTCATTTCCTTTTTCAGCTGCGAGTCTCTTGTAGGTCAGTAATACCTGGCCTTCCCCGTCGTTTACTTTTAAAACTTTCGCTGTCATGGAATCTCCAACAGATACAATGGTTGTCAGGTCTACGTTCGGTTCGTTTGTATATTCGCTTCTGGAAATAATTCCGTCTGCTTTGTATCCGATGTTTAAGATGATCTCATCCGGTTTCACATCGATTACTGTACCTTCTACAACCTCTCCATTGTGTATTGTCTTAAAAGATTCCTCTAACATTTGTTCAAAAGTTAAGTCTGACATTATTTTGAACCTCCTCAATTATATTATTGGGCGTGGATGCCCCTGCTGTAATACCTACTGCTTCCACGGACTTTAACTTTAATTGATTCATATTCAAATCGTCAAGAGTCTGTATGTAGTACGTATTTTCACATGCCTTCTTACATATTTCAAACAATTTCTGGGTATTGGAACTGTGTTTGTCACCGATCACAATCATCGCGTCCACTTCGTTTGCAATATGTTCAGCCTCTGTCTGACGCTCTTTTGTGGCATTGCAGATTGTATTTAAAACACTTATATCATACCTCGTTTTCATAAGAATTTCAACTAAATATTTGAATTTATTGTAATTAAATGTCGTCTGCGAGACAATACAGATTTTATTGTCTGACTCATCTTTTAATTCTGTATTCCCAAGGCAAAATTCCCTTGCTTCCGCCTCACTTTCGATCACGCTCACCCGGTTTCCGGCCCATCCGCGGATCCCTTTCACCTCCGGATGTTCCGGATTTCCGATGATAATAATGTACTTTCCTGCTTCGCTTTCCCGCTTCACAATATCGTGGATTTTTTTCACGAACGGACAGGTCATGTCCGTGTACCCGATGTTATTTTTTTCCAGAATATCATAAACGGTTTTTCCGACTCCGTGAGAACGGATAATGACATGTCCTTCCCGGAGCTCCATCAGCTCTTCTTCTGACCGGAGCACTTTGACCCCTTTCTTTTCCAGATCTTTTACGACCTCTTCATTGTGAATGACCGGACCGAATGTATAAATATCCGGCACATTTTCTTCGCCGGCGTCCAGCCGTTCCTTTCGCTGCCGGGCCTGCTCGTAAACCGTGTCTACAGCACGTTTTACCCCAAAACAGAACCCCGCCGTTTTTGCGAGTTTAACTTCCATACTCTGTTCTCCTGTTTCTACCTATTATAATAAATCCAGCCAAAGCCGCCAGCAGAATTCCCGCCAGTGCTCCGGATGAATCAATCATCACATCCGTCACCATTCCTGCCCGTCCCGGGACAAAAATCTGATGAAACTCATCTGTCGCCGCATAAGCCGTACTGATTCCCCACGCAGTCGCAATCATCCGCTTTCTGCTCCATGTGTCCTGGCAACGGCATCTCATAAACACAAGAATGCCAAGAATGGCATACTCCGTCGCATGAGCCGTCTTCCTGACCGGATAATTAATTGCCTCTGCAAATGCCTCCTGCTTCTCTTCCGGCCATTCTTCAAAATCTTTTACGAAGATCTGGCCCACCATCCTGCCCACGAAAAGGCTTTCTTTGGAAGACTCATCAGACGGCTGTGCCGAGAACAAAAAGATCACGACCATCCAGACAGCCACGAGGATTGTCCACATCCGTTTCTTTTCTTTCACACCCTGCTCCCCTTTATGTTTTTCTTCGTGTATTATATCGAAAAGCATATCCGGAAGTCAAGTAATGGGTGCATGGAGTATGTGTCAAGTAATCGTTGGCACTTTTTCTTCTTTTTTTGATATCAGTTTATTTCTTTTATTTTCAGACAATTCA
>NZ_SPHM01000011.1:0-91189 GCF_005844125.1 Pseudoflavonifractor sp. BSD2780061688st1 E11 | reverse complement strand
AACGACAAAAATCGCTGTAGCCCAGTAAACACAAGGGATACAGCGATTTTTTCTTCCAATAACTGTCAAAGACAGGATTATAGAATAGCACCCTCTGATTTACAAGTGAATTTTCCGAAAATGGGCGAAATGGGAAGTTTACTCTATTTTCTCTCACTCCCCGCTCCTTTTCCCCACATCAATCCATTTTTCACACCCCGAATACTTTTCCAGTTCCTCCACCGTCAGATCCACGGCGCTATGTCCGCTTCCTGCCGCCGGATATACCCGCTCGAAGCGTTTCAGAGATTCGTCCAGATAAACCGGGATGCCTGGTTTGGTTACAAACGGGCAGACACCGCCCGGCTGATGGCCTACAGCCTCTTCCACCTGATCCCAGGGAATCATTTTGGCTTTCTGGTGGAACTGGGCTTTGTACTTCTTATTATCGATTTTTGTGTCGCCGGCCAGGACAATAAGAATCGGGGCATCGTCCACGAAAAAGGACATGGTCTTTGCGATCTGACATGGTTCACAGCCGATCGCCTGCGCCGCCTCTTCCACGGTAGCGCTGGACTGTGCAAGATCCATGACCCGTTCTCCCATTCCATCCTCTTCAAAATATTGCTTTACCAGTTCAAAAGACATTGGTACTCACCTACTTTTCCTTTTCTTTTCCTCTCTTCATTATAGCCAATCCTTGTCCGGAAGTAAATCCGCTTTCCCAGGAACCAAAACAGGCACGAAAAGTCCAGCTCCCTCGCCGCTCTTTCCGCACCTGTTCTTTTGCTTTCCTGCTAAATAAATTGTTTTATTCTAACTCCCTTTTCTATACTCTGCTTTTAATTCTCATTCTGATCCAGTTCCTTGACATATGTTCCGTCTTCTTTTACAAATCCCATCGTCTGCAAGTAGTATTCGTGAGGCCCCGGAGTTCCCGCAAAGCTCAGTTTCCGGATCCCCTGCTCCTTCAGGCGGGAATACAGATATTTCCCCACCGAGCAGTCCCGGTATGCCGGGGTGGAATAGTCCAGGATTACATCCAGCTCTCCGTCCGGCCTCCGGTTTCCGATCAGAATTCCTGCCGGAGCGTCGTCATGGCAAACGATGTAGGCGGCGTTGCAGCCTTCCATTGTCTTGGACGATGCGTTAAAATCCGGAAAGTATTTCTGAATGTCCGTCGCATATCGTTTCACAAAATAACGCAGCATGGATTCTTCCGGAGTCCCTTCGATCACATCGTAGGCTCTCTTCGTTTTCCGGATCCGCATCAGGTAGTAAAAATTGATCAAAACGAGACAGGTATTCATGATTGCCGTCGGGTATGCATGGATCACGAGAGAGTAGATCGTACAGATCACTCCGCCGGCCATGTTGATGATCCTAAGCTTGACCACCGAGGTCATTAGAAAGGACAGCAGTACAAGGGCGGAGCCGAAATACCCGATGAGCTCCACAATCATATGGGTATCCACGCGGTCTCCTCCTTCTAGTATCCGGCTCCTGCGTCCGGGCTGTTTTTCATGATTTTCACCAGTCTGCTTGTTCCAAGACGCTCCGCTCCGAGGCGGATAAATTCGTCCGCGTCATCGAAAGAGGAAATGCCTCCTGCCGCTTTGACTTTAACGTCTGCTCCAACATGCTTCCGCATCAGTTCCACATCCGCAAATGTTGCGCCTGCGGTGGAAAATCCGGTAGATGTCTTGATGTATTCTGCGCCTGCTTTTGTGACAATCTCGCACATCTTGATCTTTTCTTCTTCGGTCAGAAGACAGGTTTCGATGATTACCTTCAGAATACGTCCACCGCATGCCTCGTGGATCTGGCGGATCTCGTCTTCCAGCGCCTCGTATTTTTTGTCTTTTAGCCAGCCGATGTTGATGACCATGTCGATCTCGGAAGCTCCGTTTGCGATAGCATCTTTTGTTTCAAATACTTTGACTGCCGTTGTGCTGTACCCGTTCGGGAATCCGATCACGGTGCAGATCGGAAGTTTCCCTTCCACATAATCCGCTGCCTGTTTTACATAGGACGCCGGGATGCAGGCGGACGCCGTCTCATATTTCATGGCGTCATCCAGAATCTGGCGGATCTCCTCCCAGGTTGCTCCCTGAGTCAGCAGGGTATGGTCTACATATTTCAAAATTTCTTTCTTTTCCATCTTAAATCCCTTTCCATTTCGTTTCCAGTGTCTCTTTGATTTCCGGGTCAAATGCCGTCTCTGCGGCATTGCGAAGCAGAGTGAGAATCAGTTCGTCATCCTGTCCGTACTGCTCATAAACTCTTGTCAGCTCTTTTGTCATGGTTGTACCGCTGACTGTCCGGTTGTCTGTGTTGATGCTGACCTTGATTCCTGCATCTACAAACTGGCGAAGCGGATAGTCTTCCCATCCTGCTGCTGCCTTCGTCTGAAAGTTGCTGGTCGGACACATCTCCACACCGATACCGGCCTTTGCGTAGGCTTTCATCAGCTCCGGATCCTTGCGAAGCGCGATGCCATGTCCGATCCGTCTGGCCCCCAGTTCGTAGGCTTCCCGGACATTTTCCAGATTTCCGGTTTCCCCGGAATGGATGGTAAACGGCATGCCCAGACGTTCGGCTTCCACAAAGATGTCACGGAACTCCGCGGTCGGGAATGCGGATTCATCCCCTGCCAGATCCAGGGCACAGACACCGTGTCCCAGATATTCTCTTGCACATTTCAGCATGGACAGGTTCTGCTCCTGGCTGTGATTTCTCATAGCACAGACGATGATCCCGTACTGTACCTGAAAATCTGCCTTCGCCCGCTCCATTCCTTTCCGCACGGCCTCAATCACCTTCGCGCAGCTTAAGTTTTCGTGAACCGAAAGCATCGGAGCAAACCGGACTTCAATATATTCTACATGTTCCTTCGCAATCTCTTCTACAAAGGTATACGCACCGTCTTCCAGTCCTGCCTCGTCCTGCAGGCACTGTACCGGCAGATCAAATTTTTCCAGATATTCTGTCAGGCTCCGGCAGTCCTCCGACACCGTCAGGGCATCCTCCGGTATCGGTTTCCCCAGATGCCGCTCGATCATGGCTTTTGTCAGAGAGCCGTCCAGATGACAGTGCAGATCCAGTTTTGGAATTGTTTTGATATCCATATCGTTACACCTTTCTTCCGTTTCTCGAAATTCGTTTTATATCGTTTCGATAATCTTTGTTACCAGTCGTTTGAAGTCTTTGGAAACGCGGTCTGCAGTCTCCTGCACTTCTTTGTGATCCAGTTTTTCCTTACTGATACCGGCTGCCAGGTTGGTGATGCAGGAGATTCCTCCGATCTCCATGCCCATATGGCGTGCGGCCATTGCCTCGCAGGCCGTGCTCATGCCGACAGCGTCTCCGCCCCAGATTTTGCACATCCGTACTTCGGCCGGTGTCTCATAGTTTGGTCCGGTAAGCTGAACGTACACGCCTTCTTTTAAATCAATCTCGCACTCGGATGCGGCGTTTCGGATCACATCCTGGATTCTGTGGCTGTACACTTCGCTCATATCCGGGAACCGAGGTCCCAGGTCGTCCAGGTTCGGTCCGATCAACGGACTTGGCACGCCTGTGGCAATGTGGTCGGTCAGCATCATGAAATCGCCCGGGCGGAAGTTTTCGTTGATTCCGCCGGCCGCATTGGTAAGGAGCAGCTTTTTCGCCCCCAGAAGGCCCATCAGGCGGGTAGGAAGAACCACGTCGGACATCGGGTAACCTTCGTAATAGTGAACCCGGCCCTGCATGATGACAACCGGCACATCTCCTACATATCCAAAGACGAAGCGTCCTTTATGTCCTGTTACTGTGGATACCGGGAATCCCTCGATTTCGGTGTAATCCACGGTCGTTTCAATCTGAATTCCGTCTGCATAATCTCCCAGTCCGCTTCCGAGAATCAATGCCACTTCCGGTTTGAAATCTGTCTTTTCGCGAATACTTGCAAGACAGGTCTGTAATTTCTTTTCCATCTTTGATCCACTCCTTTTATAAGTCCTCCGCCAGAATTCCGGAGATCATCTCCTCCATCCTGAGGTATTGTTCATAGTTAATCATAATGTTGCTTCCCTGTGTCGTAATCATCCCGTTTTCCTTGAATTTTTTGATGGAACGGCTGATCGTCTTCACGCAGAGCCCCGTGAAATCCGACAGTTCCTGCCTGTCGCCCTTCATCCGCAGGACGCCGCCCTGGGCATATTTGCGGTACCGTTTCATCAGAAGGAAGGCTACCCGGTCCGCTCCCTGTAAAAACAGAAGCATCCGGCTGTCTCTGGCCTGTTCCAGAAGATATTCGCCCATCAGCCGGCTCTCCTGCTGCAGAGCGACTATATCCGAATCCAGCCATTTCTTGAACCCTTCTTTCGGTATTTTCAGTACGGTACACTCTGTCACCGTCTGGAGGGTTGTCTGGTACTTGTCCAGATTGATGATGACTTCCATTCCGCCGAATGCATAGACCTTGTCAAACATAGTAAAATCGTAGTTGATTCCGTAAATCCGATAATCAGTGGCTTTGATCAGACCTTTCCCGATAAAGAAAATCATGTCTGCAGGCTCTCCCTCCTGTACGAAAACCGTCCCTTTTTCCAGCTCTTCCACCACAAAGGTGTCCATCAGCCACATGGGCACTGTCCGGAAATACTCTTCAAACTGTTTTCTTCTGTCCTCTTCAATTTCATTTAAAAACGGCAGAATCTTTGCCAGATATTTGTTTTCCATTCCTTCCCACCTACCGTTCTCTTTTGGTACAGCGGCACACGAAAAGCCCGCTTTGTCAGATTACCTGTTTCCCTTTGATATATTTTGCTTCCACCCTGGCATCCCCGTCCAGATAGATCAGTCTCTCCAGCCTTTCCCGGACGGAAAGCGGACGGGCGTGCCGGATCTTGCGGTCGTCGATCACAACCGCGTCAAACTCGTACCCTTCTTCCAGGCTTCCAGCCTTTCCAAAGAAAGCACCGCCGCCTTTGGTCGCCAGGTAAAAGACTTCTTCCACAGTCAGATGCGCCAGACTTTGATCGATGAGTCTCCATCGAAGCTTCGAACACTGGATGGCCATGGCCATCGCCCGGAACAAAGAGATCGAGGAGCCGGCCGCCACATCGGTGCCAAGTCCCATCTGCATCCCCAGTTCCATGTATTTCCTCGCCGGTGCGATTCCGGAGGAGAGGTTTGCATTGGATTCCGGACAGTGGGCGATGAAGACGCCCTGCTCTTTCATCATCCGGATTTCCTCTTCCCCACTGTACACGCAGTGTGCCATGATGGTCGGGCAGTCTCCGCCAAACAGACCGTGGATCCGGTAGGCATCCCCGTAGCAGGACGCCTTTGGCTGCAGTTCTTTGACCCAGTCGATTTCGCTTAAATTTTCCGAGAGATGGGACTGCATCGGCAGATCGTATTGTTTCTGAAGCCCGGAGAGCAGTTCCATCAATTCATCGGAACAGGTTGGAATAAATCTTGGCGTCAGGATTGGTCTGACATTGGAAAGATTCTTTGCGGCCAGAATCCAGTTCTCGGTCGCTTCCGCAGATGCTTTGGCGCTTTCCTCACACAGACCTTCCGGGCTGTTCCGGTCCATATTGACCTTTCCTACATAGCCCGCAAGTCCTGCCTCTTCCATCTGTTCCATGAGCCAGAATGTAGCGTCCGGATGGCAGGTGCCAAAAACGCAGGCTCTCGTTGTCGCACTGTGAAGCAGATCATCCAGAAAGATGGTATACGCCTTTTTTGCGTATTCCAGATCCTGATACTTTTCCTCTTCCGGGAAGGTATGGGTATTCAGCCAGTCGATCAGTTCCTGGTCCATCCCCAGTCCCCGGAAAGGGTACTGGGGTGCATGGACATGCAGGTCAATCAGTCCCGGAATGATCAGCCGGTCGCCGTAATCCCGGCAGCAAATCCCGCTCCATTTTTCCGGAAGCGTTTCAAATACTCCGATGCTTTTTCCGTCTTCGCACACAACGTAACCATGCTCGATGGTGCGGATTGTCTTTTGATTTTCACTATAGCAGATCTGTCCTCTGATCGCAAATCGTTCCATGTTGTTCTCTCCTTGCTCTGAATTTCCGTCTATTATCGTTGTCCCTTATCGTAAGGGATACCTTCCGCTTTTGGTGCTTTCGAGTTCCTTGAGAACAGAGCCAGCACCACGAGGGAGATAATATATGGAAGCATGTTGTAAACGGCACTTGGGATATTGAGTGCTTCCAGAATGTCGAATCCGGAGTACACGTTGGACAGTGCACGGAACAGACCGAACAGAAGCGCTGCCAGTCCGATCAACTTCGGCTCCCACTGTCCGAAGATCATAACCGCAAGGGCAAGGAATCCGAATCCTGCCACACCGTTTTCAAATTTCCATTCGCTGACACCTGCTGTGATGTAGACGATTCCTCCCAGACCTCCGAAGAATCCGGAAATCAGGACGCCCGCATAACGCATTTTGTATACGTTGATTCCAACGGAATCCGCTGCCTGCGGATGCTCGCCGCACGCCCGCAGTCTCAGTCCAAACCGGGTTTTATAGAGAACCACGTGCGCAACGATCAGAAGGATGACAGCCAGGATCATAAACCAGCTTACTTCAAAGTTTCCGATTTTAAATGCCGAGAATGCTTTCCTCTGATCGATATACTGAATGGAAGAGGAAACATTGTTTACATTTTCTCCCATGTTGATTGCCTTCACAATGACAGTGGCCGCCGCTGTTCCAAGAAGGTTCATGGCTGTTCCGACCAGTGTCTGGTCCGCCTTAAAGTTGATGGCCGATACTGCAAGCAGAAGGGAGTAGATCATACCAAAGATCACACTTCCAAGGACAACCGTCAGAATCATCAGCGCTGCCGGAAGATCTCCCATGTACTTCATCACCAGGGCACCGCCAAGGGCACCGATGACCATGGTACCTTCCAGCCCCAGGTTGATCACACCGCTTCGTTCAGAAAAGCATCCGCCAAGGGCCACAAGCATCAGTACTGATGCATAGATCAATGTATATTGTAATAAGAGTGCCATATGTTCTTCCTCCTTCCCTATTTCTTTGCTTTTCTGTTCATGCAGTATTTAAAGAATAATACAAAACCGCAGAAGTAAATGATGATTGCCGAGATCAGATCGGAGATCTGTGCACAGTATACCATCTTGTCCACATAGGATCCGCCGCTTGTAATGTGCTGGATGAAAAATGCTGAGAAAATACTTCCGATCGGGTTCAGGCCTCCGAGGAAGGCTGCCGCGATTCCGTTGAATCCCATGGCCGGGACTGCCGTCTGTGCACAGGACCACTGCTCGATTCCGCTTAAGTAAAGGAATGCAGCTCCAAGACCTGCGAGGCATCCTGCGATCACCATGGTAAGGATCATGTTTCTCTTTTCTTTCATACCTGCATATTTTGCGGCATTTTTATTCAGTCCGGTTGCTTTTAATTCGTATCCAAGTTTTGTCTTGCTCATCACTACCCATACGAGAATGGCGATGATGACTGCAAGCGGAATGGCAATGGTCACATACCGGTTGTCCGAAAACAGATTGTCCAGGCCGAGGCTTGGGATCAGGGCGTCCGGGCTGTTTGTCTTGAGCGCCATCGTATAGGTTGTACTGGATTCTTTGACATTCGTCAGAAGCATGTTGACGCTGTAAAGACTGATCCAGTTGAGCATAATTCCCGCGATAACTTCGTTTACATTTAAGTATGCCTTTAAGATTCCGGCGATTCCTCCGAGAAGTCCTCCGCCGATCATGGCTGCGATCATGCAGACATACCAAGGCATCTGATACGCAAGCGCCAGGTACAGGGCAAGTCCTGCTCCTACCGCGTACTGTCCGGAAGCTCCGATGTTAAAGAGCCCTACCTTGTAGGCAAAAAGGATGGACAGGGTACACATCAGAAGCGGCGCCGTTTTGGCAAGGGTGCTTCCGAAATATTCCAGTGCAACTTCCGGTCTCGGGAAATACAAGAAGTTCTTTAAAATGGATGTCATCGCATCCCAGGCTCCGGCCGGATTGATGCACAGCAACACAATATAACCTACCAGAAGACCAAGGATAATACAGATCAGAGACGCTATGACCGTCTGTACGCCGCCGATCTCCAGGAACCGTTTCTTTTCATTTTTTGTATTCATATGCTACACCTCCTGTTTCTTGGCGCCGGTCATATAAAGACCAAGTTCTTCCACCGTCACTTCATCCGGTTTGAATTCCCCGACAAGTCTTCCTTCATACATGACGAGAATCCGGTCCGGCACATCCATGACTTCATCCAGTTCCAGGCTGACCAGAAGGACTGCCTTTCCGGCATCCCGCTGCTCGATCAGCTGCCTGTGAATCGATTCAATTGCTCCGATGTCGACTCCCCGTGTCGGCTGCACCGCAATCAAAAGATCCGGATTCTTGTCGATCTCTCTTGCAATGATCGCCTTCTGCTGATTTCCACCCGACATGGAACGTACGATAGTAGAGGATCCCTGTCCGGAACGGATATCGTACTCTTCGATCAGGCTGTCCGAATATTCCCGGATTTCTTTTCGCTTCATCAGTCCGGCCTTGCTTGTAAACTGCGGTTCAAAGTAGCGCTGCAGCACCAGATTGTCCTCCAGAGAATAATCCAGAACCAGTCCGTGCTTATGCCGGTCTTCCGGAATGTGACTCATTCCGGAAGTGGAGCGTTCCCTGACAGATACTTTTGTAATATCTTTTCCGTTCATATGGATGCTTCCGCTCTTTAACGGCTCCAGACCGGAAAGTCCGTAAACAAGTTCTGTCTGGCCGTTTCCGTCGATTCCGGTAATGCAGACGATCTCGCCTTTACGTACCTGGAAGCTGACGTCCTGTACCGCATCCTTTTTATTCTGTCCGGCAACGGTCATGTCCTTCACATCCAGCACCACGTCGCCAGGCTCGGCCGGTTTTTTCTCTACTTTAAAGGAGACATTTCTTCCTACCATCATGGCGGAAAGCTTCTCCGGCGTCGTGTCTTTTGTTTCGACAGTTCCGACGTATTTTCCTTTTCTTAAAACCGTACAGCGGTCAGAAACTTCCATGATCTCGTTGAGCTTGTGGGAAATGAAAAGGATACTCTTTCCTTCCTTTGCAAGTCCCTTCATGATCTGCATCAGTTCCTCGATCTCCTGCACGGTCAGCACTGCCGTCGGTTCATCAAAAATCAGAATTTCATTATCCCGGTACAGCATTTTTAAAATTTCCGTTCTCTGCTGCATTCCAACTGTGATATTCTCCACTTTGGCGTCCGGATCAATCTGCAAATGATACCGGTTTGACAGTTCCATTACCTTTTTCCTTGCGTCATCCTTTTTCAGAAATCCGCCCTGTACCGGCTCTGCGCCGAGAATGATATTATCAAGCACAGAAAAACATTCCACCAGTTTGAAGTGCTGGTGCACCATTCCGATTCCAAGTGCGTTGGCGTCGTTCGGATTTTTGATTTCTACTTTTTTCCCGTCTTTGCGGATTTCTCCTTCTTCCGCCTGATACAGTCCGAATAACACGCTCATCAACGTGGATTTTCCCGCTCCGTTTTCCCCGAGGAGCGCGTGGATCTCGCCTTTTTTCAACTGAAGCGTAATGTCATCGTTTGCCACAATCCCAGGAAATCTCTTGGTGATGTGAAGCATTTCCACTGCATATTCTCCCATTTTTGCTTCCTCCTTCCGGTATCTTTTACATGATCGATCCTTGTCTTTCGTTTACCTTGACAGATACTTCCGGCATCTTTTCGGTGGAATTATCAATAGTAATTTCCCCGTCATAGATTTTCCGTACCAGTTCATGGTAATCGTCCACGGTAAAGTTTTCGTTCCACTGTGTCGTATCTTCCGGAAGCCCTACGTAATTGACATCCATATCCGTTCCTGACACAAGTCCAAGATTTTCGATCTTTCCGACATGTTCTTCCCAGGTATTTGTCACAATGATGGAATCCAGCATCGCCTTTACGGTTGCTCCCAGCCCTTTCATTGCGGATGTTACCGTCATTCCTTCTCCGTACGCGTCAATAATCGGGGACTGGTCGCTGTCCACGCCGATCATCTTTCCGCCCACTTTTGAAGCAGCTTCTGCCGCAGAGGTAAAGATACCGCCGCCGCATGCAAAGACGATCTCCGTTCCCTGGCTGTACCAGGTATCCATCGCCGCCGTCACTTCTGTAGATCCGTAGAACTGTCCGCCATAGGCGTACTCGACTTCGATCTGGTCGGTAATTCCAAGCTCTTTAGCCGCATCATTGATTCCCTGCACATAGCCGAATCCATACCTCATAACTGCCGGTACCGCCTGACCACCCAGGAAACCAAGTTTCCGGTATCCAAGCTTCACAGCCGCATATCCCGCCATATACCCCGGAATCTCTTCCTGGTAAACTGCACAGTATGTGTTTTTCGTATTGTAATAGTCCGACGCCTCATATGCGTCCGGGTTATCGTAGTACTTGCTTCCTACTGCTGCCGCAATGATATCTCCTGCCGTCATATCCAGCGCAATAAATTTGACATCCGGATATTTGTATGTTACTTCCACCAAAGCCGGCGCAAAAATATATCCCGGCATAACGATGATATTGTATCCTTCTGCCACGGCCACATCGATCATGGCAATCCGGGCATAATCCGTATCCCCGTCCGGCTTTTTGTAGGTAAAATCGATATTATTTTCCGTACAGTACTCAAGACATGCTTCGTAAGTTGTCTGGTTAAAAGACTGGTCTGTAATGTCGCCGCTGTCCGTGATCATGGCCACACGATAATCTGAATTTCCGCTGCCCTGGCTGGACTTGGAAGGTCCGCATCCAATCGCGGAAACTGCCATGCAGATTACCAGAAACAACGCGGCAAGCTTTTTCATTCTTTTCATGTCTTCTGTTCCTCCTTTTTTTGTAGAATGGTGTTTATTTTAAACAGGAAAGCAGGGAAGTTCCGATTGTCTCCTCCGGCATGGACAGCCCGAAATTGTCCAGGATCGTCGCGCCGATCACCGCAAAGGTATCCTGTTCCGGCAGCATTCCGTTTCCTTCCATGGATCTGGAATACGCAAGGAACGGTACTTTCTCCCGAGTGTGGTCGGTTCCTGTGTAAGTCGGGTCATTTCCATGGTCCGCCGTGATGATTAAAAGATCGTCCTCTCTTAGCTTTTCCAGTAAAACCGCTAATTTTTCATCAAACATCTCCAGCTCTTTCGCATATCCTTCCGGATCTCTTCTGTGTCCCCATTTTGCGTCGAAATCTACCAGATTGACAAAGCAGAGTCCGTGGAAATCTTTGTCTGCAAGCTCGATGGTCTGCTCCATTCCGTGGACGGAGGATTTGGATTTGTATGCTTCCGTGATGCCTTCTCCGTCGAAAATGTCCTTGATCTTTCCAACGGAAATCACATCGAAACCATTGTCCTGAAGTACATTCAGCGCCGTCTTTACCGGAGGCTTCAGCGCATAGTCATGACGGTTGCTCGTCCGTTCAAACTCGCCCCGTTTCTTTCCGACATACGGTCTTGCAATGACTCTTCCGACTCTCCACTCTTCTTTCATCGTCAGTTCTCTTGCAATTTCGCAGCAGCGGTACAGTTCCTGTAAATCAAAGGTCTCTTCATTTCCACAGATCTGAAGCACCGAGTCCGCTGAAGTATACACAATCATATGTCCGGTTGCGATTTCTTCTTCTCCAAGTTCCTCTATAATCTCCGTTCCACTGGCACTCTTGTTTCCAATCACTTTATGTCCGGTCCGTTTTTCCAGTTCGTCGATCAGTTCCTTCGGAAATCCGTGTTCTGTAAATGTCTTGAACGGCTTTTTCGTCTCCACTCCCATGATCTCCCAGTGTCCGGTCATCGTATCCTTTCCGTTACTTCTTTCCCGGAGTGCTGCCTGGTATCCAAGTGGATTTTCTACTGCCGGCACCTGGCGAAGCTGTGTCAGATTTGCTATTCCAAGCTTTTGCAGCGCCGGAATCCGGAAGGTCTCCACTGATTCGGAAATGTGTCCGAGCGTGTTGACTCCTACATCTCCAAACTTTTCCCCGTCCGGCATGACGCCGATTCCCAGAGAATCGATCACAATTACAAATACCCGTTTTGCCTGTTTCATATTCCTCCTACCTTTCTTCCAGATTGCCCGGTCCAAATCCCTGAGGCATCAGATCTTTCAGTTTATAAATCCGATAATCATCTTTTCCCTTTGCCAGGATAATCTGAAATTCGTCCGGATGACAGAATTCCATCATGACCTGCCTGCACACTCCGCAAGGTGGTGTATAATCCAAAAGTTCTCCGTCCGGTCCGCCTACAATACAGATTGCTTCAAATTCCCGGATCCCTTCGCTGACTGCTTTGAAAACGGCTGTCCGCTCGGCACAGTTCGTCGGCGTGTACGCAGCATTCTCTATATTGCATCCTGTGTAGATCTGTCCGTTTTTTGCAAGCAGAGCCGCCCCGACTTTGAAATGGGAATACGGTGTGTAGGAGAAGGCAAGTTGAGCAATGGCTGTTTCAATCAGTTCCTGAATCTGTGTTTCACTCATCTGTGCACCCTCCTTTATTTTCCTGCCTTTTTGTCCGCTTCAATCAGTTTCCGGATTGCTCCCACTGCTACCCGGACTGCCATATCGGTATCATGGACTACCGGATTTTCCAGTCCTTCCTTTTCCCGTTCCTGGTTTGCCACAACGAGGAAGCAGGATCCTGCCCGCACTCTTAAGTGGCTTGCTACAACAAAGAGGGCCGCCGATTCCATCTCGGAAGCCAGGCATCCAAGCCGCTTCCATGCTTCCCATTTATTCAGAAGCTCATAGCTGACCGGCATCCGCTCCGGAGAGTGTTGTCCATAGAAGGAATCTTTACACTGAACGATGCCGACATGGTACGGCGCTCCCATTTCCCTTGCTGATTCCATCAGTGCGTTGGTAAGATGGATGTCCGCCACAGCCGGAAACTCGATCGGTGCGTATTCCCGTGTCGTCCCTTCCATACGGATCGCTCCGTTTGCGATTACCACGTCCCCGCTCTTTACATCCAGCTGCATTCCTCCGCATGTTCCGATCCGGATAAAGGTATCCGCCCCGGACATTACCAGCTCTTCCATGGCGATCGATGCGGACGGACCGCCGATTCCTGTAGAGGTCACGCTTACCTTCACACCGTCCAGATATCCGGTATAAGTCACATATTCTCTGTTGTCTGCCATCAAAACCGGATCGTCAAAATATTTTGCGATCTTTGCACACCGTTTTGGATCCCCCGGAAGAATCACATAACGTCCGACATCTCCTTTTCCTACCTGAATGTGATATTGTTTATTCGGGTTTTCTGAATAATTCATAATCATACCTCGCTTTCCCTTACCTGTAATATGGACATCCGTTCTCATTTTTACACAAAAAAATACCGGCTTGTCCTCATTTCGTTCGTCTTTACTTGCATCTTAACCGGAATTTAACATATAAAAAAGGACTCGAGTCCCTTTTTGTTCATTTACGTAACTTTTCACAATTTCGTACCATGGTTTTTGTCTACTTTTTCTATATTCCTCACCTCTTTTTCTCTCTCTTCTTGACAGTTTTCTATTTCTGTGCAAGGATTTTATCAGTATAAAAAACAGGAGATGGAATGTTATGAAAAGGAAAATACTGATTGTGGACGACGAACAGGCCATTGCCGATCTGGTGGAAGTCTATCTTTCCAATGAGGGGATGGAAGTCCTGAAATGTTACAATGGAAAAGATGCGCTTGACTGTATCCGGAAGGAAGAACTGTCTCTTGCGATTCTGGATGTCATGCTTCCCGACATTGACGGCTACAAACTCTGTCAGGAGATCCGGAAGGAGCATTTTTATCCTGTCATCATGCTGACCGCAAGAACAGAGGATACTGACAAGATTCTCGGTCTCACCATTGGAGCCGATGATTATATTACAAAACCGTTCAATCCTCTGGAACTGGTGGCAAGGGTCAAGACCCAACTCCGCCGCTTTGAGCGCTACAATCCAAAAGCCGCGCCGGCGGATTCTTCTTTGGATGCAGCCGTCGATTCCTGTATCGACATCCGGGGATTAAGCATTGATAAGGATTCTCACAAATGTTCCTTAAACGGCAGCCCGCTGTCTCTGACACCGATCGAATTTTCCATCCTATGGTATCTGTGCGAAAACAAAGGTCGTGTCGTTTCCTCTGAGGAACTCTTCGAGCAGGTCTGGGGGGAAAAATTTCTTGATAATAACAATACGGTCATGGCTCACATCGGCCGGCTCCGTGAGAAGATGAAAGACTCCGGCCGGAAGCCGAAATACATTAAAACTGTATGGGGAGTGGGGTATCAAATTGAATAAACAGACAACGAATCAACTTTCCGAACAGCTCCGCCGCAGACTTTTATACCGCTTTATTTTTTCCTGCCTGCTCTATGCAGGAATCGGCGGGTTTCTGTTCCTTCTTATATACTGGTATTATCACACGAGAATATGGTACGGGTATGAGACTTTTTATATCGTGATATCCACATTGGAGCGTTTCCATGAACTCTTTATGATTTTATATCTGCTCATCGGCGCTCTTATTTTCGGATACCGTTATCTCTCTAAATCCTGTGCCTATCTGGATGAGCTTCTGACAGCCTCCGACAGCCTCTGGAAAAATCAGGAGGAACCTGTCGTTATGTCCGATGACCTGCGGGAAGCCGCCCTTCATATGAATGAGGTACGGCTTGATATCATCGAAAGCAGGAAGGCCGCCAACGAGGCTGAACAGCGAAAAAACGACCTGGTCGTCTATCTGGCTCATGACCTGAAGACGCCGCTCACCTCCGTGATCGGATATCTGACGCTTCTTCATGATGAAAGGGAAATTTCCCCTGCACTTCAGGAGAAATATCTGGGCGTTGCTCTTGAAAAGGCGGAGCGGCTGGAGGACCTGATCAATGAGTTCTTCGACATTACCCGGTTTAATCTGACCCATCTGACGCTGGATCTGAGCCGGATCAATCTGACACGGATGCTGGAGCAGACCCTTTATGAGTTTGCCCCGATGTTTGCCGAAAAGAACCTGGAATATTCTTTCCACGCTCCACAGAATCTGGAGTTCCTCTGTGATCCTGACAAACTGCAGCGTGTCTTTGACAATCTGCTGCGAAATGCGGTCAACTACAGTTTTTCGGACACGGTCATTGATGTCCGGCTTTCTGTCGACATGGGCGTTCTGACTTTCACCGTGGAAAACGAGGGCCGCACCATTCCGCCGGAAAAACTGGAGCGGATTTTTGAACAGTTCTTCCGTCTGGACTCTTCCAGAGGCTCCGGAAGCGGCGGAGCAGGCCTTGGTCTTGCCATTGCAAAAGAGATTGTAGAACTGCACGGCGGCCAGATTTTTGCCGAAAGTCACGACAACCGTGTGATCTTCCGGGTTGATCTTCCATATTCGTCAGGAAATCGTTAGAATTTCGTGGGATAAAATACAGATTTCCGTCTATGAATCTGAGAAAATCAAATCGACCATTCTGATATAGTAAAAGCGTGCCTGGGAAACCGCTTCCGGTTTTCCGACACGCTTTTTCCATGTGAACTTTGGGTACTTTACCAGAAAGGAATGATCTCTCATGAATACAAGAACAAGAAAACCAATCCGTTATCGCAGGAAACGCCGGAGGCACCTGCTTCACTTTGTCCTTCCCATGCTCTGCATGATTCTGGCTCTTTGTGCCTGCGCCTCCTATATACTGAACCGTTCTGCCGGCGCAGACTCCGGACTGGTGTCCGGGATCCTTTCCCTCCTTGGCGGCTCCGCCGAGAAAGAAATCAGCCGGTATGCTTCCGCCAACGGCTATGACATCAGCGACTATCCGCAGTCACTGATCGATCTGTATGACCGGAATAAAGAAACCAAAGACTTTGTCTTTGAATATCCGGCGAAAAAGGATGAAACGCCTTCCATTGATCTGAGCACGCTGAATACTTCTTCTGTCCCGCTTCTCATGCAGTGGGATCAACGCTGGGGATATAAGCAGTACGCCGGAGATCTCTTCGGTTTAAGCGGCTGCGGTCCGACCTGCCTTTCCATGGTGGCCATCTACCTCACCGGAAATACGAATATGAATCCTGCCTGGATGGCGGATTTTGCCTCCTCCCACGGCTATGCCTCCGACGGAAGCGGCTCCTACTGGACCCTCTTCTCCGAGGGCGGAGCATCCCTTGGATTTGATGTCACAGAGATCCCGCTGGATGAGCAACGGATCATCGATAACCTGGAAGTAGGAAATCCGATTGTCGCTGTCGTAGGCCCTGGAGACTTCACAACGACCGGACATTTCATCGTTCTGACCGGGTATCAAAACGGACAGATCAAGGTCAATGATCCAAACAGCCAGAAAAATTCCAAAAAGCTGTGGGATTACGATCAGATCAGCGGACAGATCAAAGATCTGTGGGTGTTCCGGTAAATAACAAAGAGTTCCGTTTGCGGAACTCTCGCGCCGAGCGCGGTCGCTTTAGCGACAAATTTCTGCTTTGCGCGAGTGCGCATCTCGCGGAGCGTTACTTTCTATCTCATTCTTCTCTTCACATCTTCCAGCGAATGAATTCCTCCCGCTGCCCCGTAGGCTTCCACGGTACAGGAAGCTGCCGCGCAGGCAAACCTTGCACACTCGTCAATCTGCCATCCGTTCGCAATTCCCCAAAGGAAGCCTGCCGCAAACGAATCGCCCGCTCCGGTCGTATCCAGACATACCTTCACAGGAACCGCCGGGATTGCCCGAGCTCCCTGCCTGTCCGCCAAAACACATCCGTCGGCCCCGCATTTGACAACCGCTGTCTTTACTCCGCATGATACCAGACGCTTTGCGTTTTCAAAAGGATCCCGCTCGCCCGTCAATAAAGCGATTTCTTCTTCATTTGGGAAGATACAGTCCATATAAGGAAGGAGCTCTTCAATATCCTCCAGCGTTTCTCCATTTTTTGCCTTTGTCATATCCACCGCCAAAAATCGATCTTTCTCCTTGATTCTGGCAAATAACTGTTTCATTTTTTCGATGTTCAGCAACGGAGAAACGAACATTCCAGCAAAACTTACAATCGGAGCCGCATCATCGAGACAGCCGTTGATATCTTCAAATGCCAGCTTTCTCAAGCTGCCATGCGGATTCGTCAGGAAATGCCGCTCCCCTTTTTCATTGATCAGAACGATGTTGATACCTGTTGCCAGGTCTTTCTGTATTTTCACACTCTCCACAGAAAGCCGGTTCTCTTCCATAAAATTCAGTACCCGCTTTCCGGCTTCGTCTTCACCAACCTTTGTGATCAGCTGCACCTTTTTTCCCAGTCTGCTGAGAATCACTGCCTCATTCAGCGCATCCCCTCCAAAAGACATCTGAATCGTGTCCATCGGACAGGAGCCGGTGGAAAATACTGCTTCATTTACCGGTGCAGCAAGAATATCAATAATCGCAGCACCTATAATAGAGATATCATACACCTTGCATTTCTCCTTTTCCGTAACACGTCCTCTGATATTTCAAATAATTTCCGTATTAAAAACTTACATTATGGTCTTCCAAATATTCTTTTATTAATGGAAGCATATACTCTACTGACTCCAGCTGTGCTTTTGCTTCATCTGCAGATGCAATGAAAAAATCATTATAATCACTTTCTTCTCTTTTCATTTTCAATCTTGCCAGACGTCTCCCCATTTCTCCCGGGAACTTTCCGGTTGCAACAAATTCTTTATTAAAATACGCTACAACATCTTTATGACGTTTAAAATCTATGCTTTCCAACGCAAGAACAGCACGCACTCCGTAAAACACCGCATAATAAGATCGGTTAATGCAGTCTCTGTAAAAACCATTATCAAAGCACATCTTCGCATTTCTGTAAGTTTCCTCCGCGAGGGAAAATCTGTATTTTGATAATTCTATGTCCTTACCTATATCATGCACTAAGTTTTACCCCCTCATCTCTAACATTGCGATAATAAGGCAGATTGTCTACCCAATAATTAAAATGATCTGTATTGGTTATCACTGGAGAAATATCAACTCCATATTTCATCATATACTCAAAAGCAAGATCACTAATCTGGTCAGATATCTTCTTTATCCGATCTTCCTCCAACGAAACCAACAGCATAACATCAATATCCGAAACTTCCGAATAATCACCTCTTGCATATGATCCATATACAATAACACTGTCAAGCGACTTACCCAGTATCTTCCTTGCATGCTTAGCAAAATCCTGCATAATATCCAAAACATGAACAGGCATACAATCTCACCTCTTTCTTAAACTAAAATAGTATATTTTCGCTTGTCATCTTTCTTATATTATACCCTATACCCTAAAATTTGTATACCGGACATATCATGTGTTGTACACCCTCCATATATAAAAGAGCCAATGCCTTTGACCCTATTTAGTCAAAAACATCAGCTCCCTTTTAATACATATGCTTTCCTTTATATTTTTCGCGCGTTGCCATGCCTCCCCGGATATGGCGCTCGGATTTGTTCAGATCCAGTACCTTTCTTGCTTCACCGGCAAGTTGGGGATTGATCTGCCGCAGACGCTCGGTAACATCTTTATGTATGGTACTTTTACTCACTCCGAACTCTTTTGCCGTCTGCCTCACTGTTGCATTATGATCAATGATGTAATGCGCGATCTCTACCGCCCTCTCCTCGATATATTCCTTCATAGATTTCCTCTACACTCACTATTTTTACAATGTATGCAGAGAAAATGGGGGTTATTCGGGAAATGCGCAAATCAGCTTCGCTGTGTTAATTCGGTCTACAATCGAGGCCATCCATGTTATGTTGATTTTTCAAATAAATCGAAGATTCTTTACTAAAATCTCAAAAATCAATTTCATATTCAAGATATCTTCTGGACTCATTTTGCACCTCACTTACAACGGTTGTATTTCCGGCACATTTCATTCCTTTTAGAACTGCATCAATTTTTATCGCTTCACTTTCTTTTAATCCGGAAGAATTGCTCAGTTTTAGCAAGAATTTCTGATGCAGCAGCGGTGCTTTCTCATCCATTCTCATCGTAACCAGCATTTTTATACTCGGATCATTATGAAGATATTTTAACTGTGGATTTATTGGCTCATGACCTGGAAATTTTGTTTCTGCTGCAACTTCGACTGTCGAAAATGTTTTATCTGTAGAATTATGATCCATCTGTCCCGATGAGGCCATCTTCACATTCACTTCCGTATTCGTTTTCTTCTCGGAAAGTGATCTCTTCTCCTCTTTATATGTGATTTTAAAATGTTTTGCCCCGAGATCCTGTGCAATTTTCTCTAATTCACCGATACGCACAAGCTTTAAGTGACTGAAATAATCATTCAGCGCAATATAGCTGTTTCTGTCACTTGGATCGATGTAATAAAATTCATTGTCGCAATCCGGAAAAAAGTGAAGCCCAAATGCATCGATCGAATCTCGAAAAATATTTACAATACGCAGTCCTTTCTGCTCGGAAATAAATCCTATTGATCCCTTACAAACATCACTTTCTGCATGCTTTTTATCTCTCTCTGTCACACGTACAAATTTAGACATAAAGAAATCTTCCTCATTCAACGATTCCGTAAAAATAGGCCGCAACGCCTTTAATTCTAGTATACGCGCTTTCTCGTCTGCAGTTTTTCTTACCGTCTGCATCCCCTTTTTTACTGTACTTCCGACACTTCCTGCAATTTCGGAAACATCTGTAAAGTCAAGCTTTCCATCATTGTTCCTGTCAGCCATATTGATCGCTATATCTTTCGATTTTCCTAATAAATCTTTTGTATTTTTTCCTACACCAGAAACAATTTTACCGATTTTGTTTTTCTTCTCCTTCTTTTCTTCAGACTGCATTCTCTCATCCTTCCCCTTTCTCTCAAGTCTTTTATAAAATAAAGCATCAAATATCTTGTTCTCTAAAAGCTATCATTCACAAACGCTCCTATATCTCCCGATATACCATCTTCCCATTCTTTCTCTCCGACTTCATAAGCGATACTCGCTCCACGTTCATCTCCGCTTTTCGCAAATGCACCTGATATGGCTTCTTCGAGACGAACCTTCGGATCAGAGTGATGTGCGGGATAAACTTGTCGTGCGCATAAGGAATTCCTGCTTCTTTCAAGGCTGCCCGTAAATTCTTCACATACGCGTGCAAATCCTGATTTTCCTGAATCCCTGCCCAGAGAAGATCCCCAAACTTTCCTTTCTCGGAAAGTTTCAGACGAAGCCGGGGCAGCGGAATACTGTTTATAACATTCTTTACACGCTCCGGCTCATCATATTCTCCAATAAATGTCAAGGTCAGATGCAGGTTCTGAGCCGGTACATAATTGCCAGTCACTTCCTGTTTTTTCAAATCATTCATGCAGGCTGTCAGAGCCCTTTTCATGTCCTCTGATAATTGAATCGCTATAAACAGTCTCATATACTATTCCACTCTTCCCTTTTCCTGCAAACTTCTACCTCTGATACTTCCACCCATATTCTTTTTTCAGTCTTTCGAAAATCTCAAATGCCACCGGGCAAACTTCAATCACGTCTAACACGCTGAGCAAACTGTAAAGCCGTCCCGGCTGATCTGTATAGGGAAAAGTTTTGCAACTCTGCGGTTTACAACTCCCTAATCTGCAGTCCCCATTCTGATCCAGAAAATCACAAGGTACATGTTTTGTTTCATATCCATCTTCCGTTTCACTTTTCTCCAGATATTTTTCTATGAGTTCTTCCTTTGTAAGCCCAAGTACTCCTGCGTCCTGCTCCAGGTCTTCTTCCGGTATACTGCCACGATACATCTTACAGCAATTTCTGCACCTGCTACAGTCATAATTTCTGAATAACTCCTGATGCAATTTTTGAAATTGCTCATCCAATTTGTCTTCCTCCGCATTGCATTTCAAATAAGTACGAAATGCAAAGTTTTCATTTCTTCTTTTTCCTGCTTCAAAACGTATTTTTCTCGGTGCAATCATTGTTCATTCTCCTCTTTTATCCTGTTATCTAAAACCTATGTAACCATAATACCGGTTCAACTGCCGATTAATCTCCTCAATTGTCCGTTGGTCTGCTCTTGTATTTTCCGACCATTGAACCATGAACTCATACTCTGGATTTTCCGGATCAGATACGATTCTCATATATTCTTCAAAACCGCCTTCTCCACCTACATCTTCCGGAGGCCGTTCACCTTTTTGTTCCAACAGATACGGAATACGATTATGGCTGTTCCTTTCTACTTTTTCCAGAATAATCTCGTGTTCCCAGTTATCACCAAAATCATAGGTATAAATACACCTATCTGTTTCTTCAAAAATCTCTCTCAAGCTTGTCTTCGTATCATATTTTACTTCATACCGATCCCGCTCCAAAAACTGTTCCACTTCAGGATCTTCCCCATCCACAATCCTGATCTTCTTTGGATATGCATACAGCGGTGTCCCTTCTTCTGCTTTGTAATTCTGATCCACTACAGAAAATTCATGTAAGTGATAACCAAACCATCCAAAAGTGTATTGAATCGCCATATGTAGTTCTTCAAATGTACACCGGGCCGGAATCAGAATTCTCCGCCATATATCATAATGTTCCAGCATCAGTCTGATTTTCAGTTGATAGTTTTCTATCTCAAGAATCTGTTCCCAATCCTGCTCGGGAATATTTCTCATGCGGCAAAATGCACGAAACAATTTGTGCGCCGGGCATTCATACTGCCCTTCGAATTTTACCATATATCTTCCCAGATTCAGACTGGCTCTGCTTTGTACCACCGCATCTTCATCCAGCAGTTCTGCATAATACTGAACAATTTGACAAGTCTGATTTAGATTTGCCAGCAGTCTTCTATCCTTCGTTTTTAAAAACTTTACATCTCCGCAATTCCGGAAATACTCCTCCACCATCTCCTGTGGAACACCTTCTCCCAAAAATGCAGTACGAATTCCTTCTTTGATTCTTGATTCAAAATGTGCAATATCCTTTGCTTTCGGACGATATATGATAATTGTATATCTGGTCAAATTATTCATGCATACAATAACTTTCCTACGGTTAATTGTAATATAATTTACATGCCAGGAGTAAAAACCATCTGCCCCATCATCACATTCATCTGCCGAAACCATCCCGATTTTTTCAGAATCCAGTTTATCTAGCATCTTTTTTGTACATTGAATATACATTTCTTTCCACCACCTTATCCCTTCTTCATCTTATGCTCCATACAAATCAGCTGAAGCCCCATTATTCGTCCTCCCCACCTGAACCAAATACACCTATAAAGTCAATGGAATCTACATTAAATGGAGAACCTTCGATCATTCCATTTCGATATAGCCTGGATGGCGAATAATTTCCATTTGTTTTCCATGAATAAATCTGGTGGTTCTCAGACAAAAAGTCTATCGATTTTTTCCGCTGTTTCCAGCAAATTAGTTGCTTTTTTGCTGGATAAACATTCGTGAGTGACTGCATATTTTCCAGAGGCATCTTTTGTAAGTGTCACGCTATATCGAAAAAGCAGGGGCTCTCTTTCAATCTTACCATATATTCAGCCTCTATAAATAGCCGTCTCTCCTAATTTCCCTTTATCGCCCCATTTCATTGAATATTTTTGACACAAATACCAGTTTTACTCATTATATCATGTTTTGCATCAACCATTTTCAAACCTTCATTGAATATTTCTCTAAAAATTTGCTTCCAGAATTTATCATCTGTCTCTCCCCGCTAAGAATTATAACAAGATAATATTTATAAAATAACTTAATTAATCAGGGCGATGATAACTTCGCATCACCGCCCCGATTTCATAGATTCACTTATTTTAGACTATTCGCTTTCTGTTTTGGGTGCACTGATAGTGCCACTCATCGAATGATCCCTTTCATCGTAATATAAATGGACATTATAACCTTCTGCATTATCAGCAGTATAGGATCCTTCATAGTTATTCGACTTATCTGTATATCCAAGTTCTTTACATTCGTCGACATACGCATTAAATTGCTCTAACGTCAAGCCGTATGCATCAAACATAAAGCTCGTTTCATCATCTATGCTGCTTTTTACCACTTTCACATCCGGTTTCGGAATTTTGCTGCCAAGATCTGTTTGTGACCATTGATATGCTATCTCTGTTTTTTCTTCGGTAGAATATTTTTTTGAACCGTAATCATAATATACCGTAAAAATTTTATCCTCCTCCAAGTACTTAATGGTAGCAATATCAGGCTCAACCAAGTTATAGTGGTTTATATCTTTCAGATAAAAAGAACCGCCGTAATAATAACAATTTACATTTGAAATGGATTCGCCTGGTTTCACAACCCTGTCTGTTTCTGCGTGCATTGAAATCGATCTGCTTTTGAGATCATCCATATCTTCATCGCTTAGTTCAAACTTCTTTTGAATATCTGAATAGAAGTCTGATTTTTCTTCTTCGGTGATACCAGCCTTTTCATTAAATATAATTTCAAAGTTCGTTATTGTACATTGCGTATCGTTCGTGTAGCTAAGAAGGACATAGCGCTCACCTCCAACGATACCTTCATCAACATTCCAGGCAATATCCTTTATATTAATCTTCTCCTTTATGGCTCTGCTGCCGGGATTATTGGCTGTTTCGCCGCTGCCACATCCGGCAAGGCATCCTGTCATGCTAAGTATAACAGCAAAAATGGTAAACATCTTTACTTTCTCCTTCATATTCCAAACCTCCTAAATGTATTTGTGAATCGTCATCAAATTCTACGGTTTCGTAATCCGGATTTCCATGATTATCCTTGTACCCGCCGTCAGATAACACATTAAATTTTTCCTTTTCCCTCCTTATCATTTCAGATTTCAACACCACGGGAAGTGGATCTGCTGTCAAAACTGCTTTGTTTACGAAAGTGTTGCAATCAATTCTTTTACTTTATCGATCAGATCATCTATCCGCTCTTTTTCTTCCTCCATTTTTACAATCCGTTCTTCCAGAATCTTTTTCAGTACCGGATTCGGAGCATCAATGATTTCCTTGATCTCCTTAATTTTCAGTCCCAAATCCTGGTACAGTTTAATGCGTTTGATCCGTTCCTGTGAATCTGTATCATATAAAAGATATCCGTATGTATTCTTGCCTGACGCGGAAACCAGTCCTGCTTTTTCGTATCCCTGAACAGCGCGTCTTGAGACATTTGCACTTTCACACACTTCCCTCAATGTCATTTCTTTCATCGTTCCACCTCTCCTTTATAGCTTAAAATTGCACGTTGCGTGCCGTCAACATTTCTTTTCACATGGCAAATCGACAGCAAAACACTTCCTCAAAACAGGACGTGTTTTTTTCGCGAATGCATTTTCCGCAAGGTGGCGATTAGGACCAAACCACCATACTGCCTACGGTGAGGCAACTTTTCCAAAAAAATGGACGTATTGATTTCACTCAACACGTCCGTTTGCTTTTTCTTATTCTATTTATTCTCTTCCATCTGTCTCTTCTGAAACACTGGCTTTATCCTGCAGTTTTGCAGCCACCTTTTTCTGTCCCGGGACTTTTGACGCGATCCGTTTTGGCATATCTTTTGGCACATTGATCTGGATTCCGAACAGTATCTTTATGAACCAGAGCATAAAGACAAGTACCAGAATCGGAATCAGGCAGGATGTTACCAGCATGACAGCGATCGTCTCAATAAACTGATTCAGGAGCTGTTCTCCCTTGTCCAGCAGTCCGGTTACTCCGGCTTTGATCTTTGACAGCGCTTTCTCGATGATATTGCCTTCGGAATCCGTGTTCTCATTGATTTCATCTGTGAGATCCTCCGCCCCTTTCACTGTTTCTTCCATAGATATCTCGTATGTGTCTTCTATAATCGAAGAGACCTTCATGCTAAATGGAATTACAAGAAAGATCACGGCAGCAAACAGTGCGATTTTTGCTGCCAGCATTTTCAGTACCGCCTTATTTGCACAGATTCCGGCAGCAAGCAATACGCATGCAATCGGAATCAAAATGGTAAATGCGGCATAGCCGGTCAGAGTGACCAGATATTTTTCCAGAAAGACCACCATCAAAATAATCAGGAAATACGATGTCAGATCCGCAAGCTTATTTGCCACCGGTGTTGTCGCATCACCAGGAATGGCGGCGAGAGCTGTGGATGCCGCTGCAGATGTAGCTGTGAGTTTCAGAACATCTTCCTTCTTTTCATCCAATGATTCGATCGTCTTCTTATGATTTTCCGGATCACTTGCCACTTTTGAACCAACTGTCATAGACAGAATCATGACTACGAGCAGCACAATGACTGCCGTTACTTTTTTCACATTCATCTTTTTCATAAGATTTGTCACTTTTTCTCTCTCCTTTATCCTTTGTTTTCCCTCTCATCTGGCACATTCAGGGCCTTTGACCATTTAACACGGTTTTGTCCTGTCTGATATACTAGTCCTGCACGCTGCGTGCAGTCAATATTTTACTCCCTGAAATTCCCATGTCTTTGTATCGATAATCGGAAATTCCCGGGATCCGATCGGGCTTCCGTCCCGGTATGTGGAAAAGACATCACACGATATCACATTTCCTCTTCTGTAGATCGCTTCTACCGGAGTGTGCCCAACCACCTGAAGCACCTGATCCTCCCCGTACATTTTCCAGCTGGAATACTGCGGTCTGTACCAGATAGGAGAGATATCATTCCACATCAGATCGTGGTGAAAACCATTGATCGTACGCACCACTTGGTCCACGTCATCATACTTTTCCGCTTCTACTGTTCCCTTTACAAATTCGTCCCGGACG
The DNA here is from genome assembly GCF_005844125.1 of Pseudoflavonifractor sp. BSD2780061688st1 E11. NCBI lineage: Bacteria > Bacillati > Bacillota > Clostridia > Eubacteriales > Oscillospiraceae > Pseudoflavonifractor > Pseudoflavonifractor sp. BSD2780061688st1 E11. The sequence goes on along the minus strand of NZ_SPHM01000011.1, from coordinate 65,411 downwards.
CCGCCATGGCAGAACAGCACCTGGTCAATCTTCTGAATATACCGGATCTCGTTTCCTTCCGGAAGTGCGTGTCTTAGCTCCATCAGCTTTTCTCTTACTGTCCAGGCAGCCGCTACACTGTATCCGCTTTCCCGTTCGTTCCACATGTAACACAGATCGTGATTTCCATAGGCCCAGAGTGTGTCCGGATACTTCTTTGCAAATGCGATTGCGGCATCATACGTTTCTACATATCGTTCAATATGATGTTCCTGTCCCCAGTCGTCCGGAATATCCATCAGGCAGACCGCCTGGTCGGCAGCACCGCTCTCCAGAATGGATGACGCCTGAGTAAACAAATATGATTTCAGGTGAACATCTGGTATCACTAATACTTTCATGACAATCCCCTTTTCTGAGTTATTTTCTGACACAATCCCAAAGCATTTTCCCTAAAAGTAGATTATATAATAGCCTTCTGACTTATTCCATTCTTTTTGCTAAATTTGTGTAGAATGTCTACACCTGTCTGGTTTCCGGTGTCTTATTCTTATAAGAAAGAAGAACATAGCATGACCCTGAGAAAAATGCTGATGTTTCCAGCCGCATTTGTCATCAAATAAAGCAGAAAAGGCGTATTGACTTCGGTGTGCCACCTGTACAATACGCCTCTATTTCTCTTTTTTATCCCTTCTTATTTTTCCCGCAGCATTTTTTATATTTCTTTCCGCTTCCACACGGACAAGGATCATTTGGATAAATCTTTTTCATACCTTTCACAACTTGTCCCTCGATTCCATCCGGCATAAAAACAGTTTTCACTTCATCTGCTCCGGAATCCAGATCGACTGTAAATCCCATCTTCTGAAGTTCATCAGATGCGTGCTTAAGCTGCTCCGCTGCCAAACTGCTCATTGGAACAAGGGTCGGCTTCTTCCCTTCGGGAAGTACCGGCATTTTCTTTATCATCTCATTCGGAGTCCATCCTCTGTTTTGAATCATCCTTGTGTTATTATTCAAATCCATCAGCAATATTATGAAATCCCTGACCGTAGTTTCATCTGGAAATATGATGCCTTCTTCCTCAAAAATCTCTACCACATCAGACGGCATCTTTCCCAAAGACAGCCTGCTGTATAGTTCGCACATCAGCTCCTCTACAAATTCATTTTCAATCTTCATTCGTTTTCCAAGAAACTCTTTTACTTTCCTGCAACAGGCATCCCTGGATGGATATCCATGTTCTGTATAATCCAGAATCTCTTCCTGTTCCGGAATATAATATTCCAGGTCTTCCTGGCTTTCTTTAATCTTGTTATAAAGCCCCTGCGGTAGAACTTCTTTGTAAATGACCCACTCTCCACGGATGACACAAGGATTCAAATAGTCTGGAATCAATGTAAAGATCTCCCGGAATTCCTCTTCACCGATGCATTCGCCCAGACATTTCACCAGCATTTCCTTTATAACGGAAATAGGCGCCAGGACGTAGAGGAAAATTACCATTGTAAGACACCGTATCATCCAGAAAGCTGTCTTCCTCTTTTTCCGGAATTTCGGTGTATTGACCTTTTTGTATACTTTCTTTACCTCATCCGGAACTGCGGCGAAATTGTCATTATAAATTCCCACATAGGCCAGATTATAAAATCCTTCCAGTAATTCCAGATCTTTTCTGACCGGGTAATATCCCGTTGTTTTCAGTACGCTTTCAAACGCAGCAATTTCCTCATCACTGAACATCAGCATCTGCCGTTCCATCACAGACGGCTTCGAAAGTTCTTCCTTGATTTTGCCGACCAGAATATCCTTTTTTAAAGAATGATATCCTTTTAATTCCAGGTCTTCTGCCAGATTTTTAAGTTCTTCTTTCGTCCAGGAGGACAGAATCGCTGTCATCTCAGGATTTCTTGCATATCTGTCCAGCGTATTCCTGTTTTCTGCAAGATGCTTCTGCAAAAGATCCGCAAACTCCCTCAGCTTTGTCTCTGTGGACTTCTCATTGCGTTCCGCACGGCTCACAGGTTTTTCTGCTCCCCTGAGGCCGAAACTGCCCGTTTTCATTTCCTGTTTCAGCTCGCCAAATGTGCGGTAATCCGGATCTCCATATGTCACCTGAAACTGTCCGCGAAGCTCCTGATTCGCTTTCTCCACGTCCATCCAACTCCCGCTGTCCGGACTTTCTTTTTGTTTCAGAATACGTGGATATGGTTCCTCGTCCGTAACGCATTTTTCAATCGTAACACGATATTCCTTTTCTTTTCCTGTCCGGAATGTAAACCACGCTTCCTGCCCCATGAGATCATCAACATAAGTATCAGAAGAACACCAGTAATCAAAATTATATCTTCTGACTGCATTTTCTCCCTCTCTCCACTCTCTTAACTGAATTCCGGCCTGATAAAATTCAAATTCATACTGTTCTGAAACTTTTGTCTCCGCTATTATCTCCAGAATCACTGCAAGTTGCGAGAATGTAATACCTGACGGTACGAGACACCTTCTCCATACCGGCGGTTTTGTATTCTTTTCTACCACTTTTATCTGGTACTTTTTCATTTATTTCTCCTACATCCGGTTTTCAATCTTCTTCATCAGTTCCTCAAGCACTTCCGTTCTTCCTAATTCCGTCTCAATCCCCAGCTCCTGGCAGATCTGTTCCAGCGCCTTGATGATCCACGGATTTCCGGAAGTGATCTTTCTCATTCTTCCCTGCTGTTTCAGATGACTTAAGAGGAAATTGGATACCACAGACAGCTCTGTCTCCTCCGGTTTGAGGAAATACCGGGTTATGATTTTTCCGGTCTTTTCGTCCGCCGCAACAAACAGAAATGGATTTCTCGGTCTTCCCGCCTCTTCGTCGCTTTCTGCGATATGAGTATAGTAAAAATCAATCTGAACATTCTGCTCTTTTTCCGGAGTATTTTTCAGTTCTTCTTTTAATTCTTCTTTCTGAATCTGCATTCCCATGTATGGCCGGGTCTGTTTCGAAATCTTTGCCGGGAACATATTCCAGAGTCCGGTCTCGACATTGAAAATCCGGCAGAGCCGTTCATTTTCTTCCCACTTCATTGGAAGCTTCTTTTCTTCCAGCGCCCGGATGCACATGAACAGGTTTCGGATGGCTTCTGTCATCATAAGCACCTCGTCCTGATCCGGTGAAAACGGAATGTATCTGGAACGGTAAGAGATAAAATTCGGCCACATCTCTTCTTTTGCCATCGGAAGATTCAGTGCTTTTGAAATCTCCTGCTGTGAATACATCATGTCTGACTTCTTTCCATATCTGCAGATCAAAGTGCGGCGGTCCGACATGGCATAATCTTCGGAAAGATATTCTTCCAGTCCGGTTCCCAGTTCCGCAATCATGGTCAGATCCTGCCAGCCTTTGAATCCCGGATAAATCTGGATCTCTTTTTCCTCTCCCTGTCCGTTTCCAAGGACACGGAGAAAGACCGGTTCTTTCTCCTCTTTTAACTGAATAACGACATACTGATCCTTTGTCAGGTACTTCCATGGTTTCAATTCTTCTATCCGGCAGGCTGTTTCGTACAGTTCCCACCACATCTTTAAAGCTGCTTCTTTGCGCATCGTTTTTTCCTCCGTCTGCTGCTTTCTGTACTTTCTGATCGCTTGATTTTCGTTGTCTTCCTCATTTACTATACCATTCTTTTTTCCGGCGCGCCATCCCCTTGTGCGGTTTCCTCGCTGCCTCCCTGTTTTGCCCGCCTGTTTCTGTTATGTTCTATCCATTCGTCCAGAGAGAGCGGTTCGTAGTCGGAATACATGCAGAAGCAGTTCAGCATGTTGCACGGAATCGTCTCCTCCTCTTTTGTGTACATATTGACCCTTTTTGTCTCCCCGGTTTCCCGGACAAATCGGGATACCAGTACTTCATCAAAGCTGTCATGGACATGTCCGTACATCATGTAGGTGCGTGCGTTTCCTTCCTGGTCTTTCCTGTACTGTCCGTGATAGCAGAAGACCGGATAATGGCAGAGAATGACTTTCCTTTTGTTGTCTTTCATCTCCGCATAAGGCCGGATCCATACGAAACGTTCCCGTTCGAAATCGGAATCCTTCAGATAATAATCGTGATTCCCTTCGATCAGATACAGCCTTCCGTGAAGTCTCCGCAGAATCTCATTAGTCCGTTCTCCTTTTTCCATGGAGAAATCTCCCAGAATGACAACTTCGTCCTTCGGACGTACTTTCTTATTCCATTTCCGGATCATATATTCGTTCATCTCTTCCACATCCGCAAAACCTCCCTTGTCCATCTTTTCATTCAGTCCCCGATGAAAGAAGTGGCAGTCCGCAATGTAATACCTCATCGTATCGCCTCTTTTCCTTGCACTCTTCTGTTGTTCATATTACAATAAAGTCACCTATTTTTAAAGGAGGTTTTTCCATGGCTGACAAAGAAAATTCATTTGATACGACGGACTGGGAGCTGTCCGAAGAATATTACAAGGAAAACGAGGAGAAGAAGGAGCTGAAACTGGAAGATTTCATGCTCCCTGAGGACGAAATTCCATCCACCGGTTCAGATGAGACTCAGGATCCGGCGCTTGCCAAAACCATTTCTGATGTTCAACAGGTCCTTTCCGTTTATGGAGAGGGAAAATCTGTAGAAGAGATCGCACTTGCACTGTCTTTGGAGGCAGACTATGTCCACACGATTTTATACTGTGCTCAGGGCTTCTCTGAGGATGATCCGATTGCTGTGGCCCGGCTTGTAATGATGTCATAGTCCACAGTATGTTGCTTTCGGGCAAAAAAAGAATTGACATCCGGTCGTTTCAATGCTACTGTTTTGGTTAGATATTGCTAACCAAAATGAGGTGAAACGGCATGACCAGAGATCTGGCAGAAGAGAAAATCAAATATCTGCTCTTTTTATATGAAAGGAAAGACCAGCCTTTATCCGTAACTGCGGCTGCAAAAGCCTGCGGTGTTGCCAAATCCACGTTCAGCCGGACATTGGGTGCCTTTTTTGAGATGGGCTACGTGGCGGAACCTGGGAAAACAATGTTATCCCCTGACGGCGAAAAGGCAGCCCGTGCTCTCCGGCAGGAAGTTGACCAGATGAAAGAATGGTTACAGTCGGAGATTTTTCTGCAGGGTGACCTGTTAGAAGAGGAAGCCAGACGGACTGTCTGTGCGCTTTCGACGGACACCCGAAAAAAACTGTATTCCCGGCACCGTCTTTCCATTTTCTTTGCTTCCCTGAAATCTGTTACTGAAATTCCGGGAGACCGGCTCTGCTTCCAGCTTCCGGACGGAGAGTACGAATTTGCCTTCTCCATCTACAAGGTTGGGAAAGAGGAAGCACAGCTTTCCATGGCGGATCAGGGCTTTTTCCATCCCGGGCTGCTCCGGATTCAGGAGGGAAAGGGCGAAGTCTTTTTGAAAATCCGGGAGGTGGAACAGGATTCCCGTGTCCGCGGCATGCGGATGCGCGGGCAGGTGGACAGTCTCTCCTGTTTCATCCACGGCGATTCCCGGCCATGCGGACGACGGGAAGATGCATTTGTCTTTCCGATCCAGCCTCTGGATTTCTTTTATCGGGAGGAGGAGCGGATTCTGCAGGCCAGTGTGGAAATGGAGTTTACCTGCTCTGTCGGGCCGGTGCATATGCCAAAAAGCCGCGCCAGAATGATCATGATTTTTAAATAAACAGCTCTTTGTTCCAGGGGCGGAACAATCAGGACCCGCAGAAAACAGACTGTTTTCCGGGTCCTTTTCCAAAATGTTCCGTCCCCGGAACATTTTTTTTGCTTGAAATCCTCTTGCCTCCTATGCTAGGATAGGTCCGCAAGTTAGTTGAGACTATCCATTAAGTAAATCAGGAGGTATTTATGAAACGAAATCCTTTTCGCTTTTTGTGGCTGATCGCAGCCTTTTTGTCACTCGCTCTCGGCGCTGTGGGCGTCGTACTTCCGGTACTGCCGACCACACCGTTTCTTCTGGTAGCCTCTTTTTGTTTTGCAAAAGGCTCTGAACGGTTCCACCGCTGGTTTATGGGAACACGTCTGTACCAGAATCATCTGGACAGTTTTGTAAAGGAACGGGCCATGACGTTGAAGACGAAGCTCTGTATTCTGCTTCCGGCTTCTGCCATGCTTCTGATCGCTATGTACATGATGTCAAATCTGCCGGGCAGACTTTTCATCGTTTTCCTGATCCTCTTTAAATACACCTACTTTTTTACAAAAATCCGTACTATCCCGCAGGGTGAGCAGTCATGAGGAAGAATCTCAGCACGGCAGACAAAAGAGAGCGTGAAAAGCAGGTCGTCGATCTGATGATCGCTCTCTACTGCCGTAAAAAGCATCATACAGCAAAGGAACAGCTCTGCCCGGAATGTCTGGAGCTTCGTTCCTACTCGCACCTTCGCTCGGACCATTGTCCGTTCATGGAATCAAAAACCTTTTGCAGCAACTGCCGCGTGCATTGCTACCGCCCGGAAATGCGGGAACGGATCCGGGAAGTCATGCGGTTTTCCGGTCCAAGGATGCTGCTGCACCATCCCGTTATGGCAGTGGATCACATGATCTGCTCGATGAAAGAAAAGAAAAAACTAAAAGGAGAACAATGATATGATCAAGACAAGGCTCATGAAGCTTTTGAAGGGATCTGAAAAATATATTATCCAGAATATTCTCTGGCAGTGGATCGCTCTTTTGTTTCAGATCGCGGCCATCTTTGCGGCAGGTACGTTTCTGCAAAGTCTGATGGACGGCACACTGAATCAGGGAATCTGGACCCGGACCGCCGTCATTGCGGTTCTTTCGCTTCTTGTCCGCTTTGGCTGCGAAAAAATGGCCGCCATCGCTTCGGGCAGGGCAAGTTCCGATGTCAAGCTTGTGCTGCGCCGCCAGATTTATGAAAAACTTCTGCGGATCGGTGCATCGTATAAAGAAAAGGTACCGACTTCCGAGGTCGTACAGGTAACCACCGAAGGGGTGGAACAGCTGGAGATCTACTATGGAAAATATCTTCCGCAGCTGTTTTACAGCCTTCTGGCTCCGGTCACACTGTTTCTTGTGCTGGCGCCTGTCAGCCTCAAGGCAAGCCTCATTCTTCTGATCTGTGTGCCGCTGATTCCGGTATCCATTGTGGCGGTGCAGAAATTCGCCAAAAAACTGCTGAATAAATACTGGGGAATCTACACGGAGCTCGGCGACAGTTTTCTGGAAAATCTGCAGGGACTGACAACTCTGAAAATCTATCAGGCAGACGGAATGAAAGCCTGTGAGATGGATGAAGAGGCCGAACGCTTCCGCAAGATTACCATGAAGGTACTGACCATGCAGCTGAATTCTGTCAGTGTGATGGATCTTGTCGCCTACGGCGGCGCGGCCATCGGAATGATCGTCACCGTACTGGAATACGCGGACGGACACGTCAGCTTTGCCGGAGCATTTACCATTATCCTTCTGGCATCGGAATTTTTCATTCCTCTCCGGCTCCTTGGTTCTTTCTTCCACATTGCCATGAACGGAATGTCCGCAAGTGACAAGATTTTCCGGATTCTGGATCTGGAGGAAGGACAGGGCGGGACAAAGCGTCTGGAAGCCGGTCCGGTACAGGCATCCTTTGACCACGTAGAATTTTCCTATGAAAAAGAGAAACCGGTATTAAAGGATATTTCCCTGACCATTCCGGCAGGCAGCTTTATCTCCCTTGTCGGTGTTTCCGGCTGTGGAAAAAGTACTGCCGCCGCTCTTCTGACTGGAAAAATTCAGAACTTCCGCGGCCGGATCCGGATCAACGGAATTCCGGTATCCGAAATTCGTGAGGAGAATCTGATGCATGCCGTCACCTTGATCCGCCACAACAGTTATCTCTTTAAAGGAACGGTCCGGGACAATCTCCGGATGGGAAATCCTGATGCGTCCGATTCCGAGATGAAAGATGCGCTTCAGAAAGTGCGTCTTCTGGAATTTCTGGAAAACCAGAACGGACTGGATACGGTGCTCGAGGAGCAGGGAAGCAATTTCTCCGGCGGTCAGAGACAGCGTCTTGCCATTGCAAGAGCCCTTCTCCATGATACGCCAATGTACATTCTCGACGAAGCGGCGTCGAATATTGATGTAGAAAGCGAAGACCAGATCATGGAAGTGGTCCGGGAACTCGCAAAGACAAAGACCATTCTCTTTATTTCCCACCGTCTGGCCAATGTGACGGCATCCGACTGCATCTACATGATGGAAAAAGGGGAAATCTCCGAGAGCGGCACACACGAAGAACTGATGCTGCAAAACGGCAGTTATGCGGCCATGTTCAAAAAACAGCAGGATTTATGCAGAATAAGGGGGATTGAATCATGAAACGACGAAGCGGAATCAAAATCATGGGACAGCTGATCGGACTGGTACGTCCTCTGCTCCATGTCATGCTTGCGGCCATCCTTCTGGGCGTAGCCGGCTATCTGTGCGCTATTTTCCTTACGGTCATGGCCGGCGCCGGAATTCTGAAGCTTTCCGGCCTGACGGGCGGATTTTCACTGAGATTTCTGTTTCTCTGTCTTGGGGCTGCTGCCATTCTCAGAGGCATTCTCCACTACGGTGAACAGGCATGCAACCACTATATCGCGTTCAAGCTGCTGGCGCTGATCCGTCATAAGGTCTTTGCCGCCCTCCGCCGTCTCTGTCCGGCAAAGCTGGACGGGAAGGATAAAGGAAATCTGATTTCCATCCTGACGACGGACATTGAACTTCTGGAAGTGTTTTATGCCCACACCATTTCACCGATTGCCATTGCCGTGCTGACCTGCCTGATCATGGAAGTTTTTTTCTTCCGCTACAGCATCCCGGCAGGAATCTTTGCGCTGTGCGGCTATGTGGCAGTCGGCGTTCTCATTCCGGTGTGGAATTCACGGAAAGGTGCCGGATCCGGAATGGCATTCCGGAATGAATTCGGTGAGCTGAACAGTTTTGTTCTGGACAGCCTTCGGGGACTGGATGAGACAATCCAGTACGGCTGCGGTAAAAAACGGATGGAAGAACTGGAAGCGCGGAGCAAGGAACTCAACCGGAAACAGACTGTGATGAAAGAGCTGGAAGGAAACCAGAGAGGACTGACAAGTCTCCTCATCCTGTTCTTTTCTTTCGGGATGCTCTTCTTATGCGCATGGATGTGCATGGAAGGCCGGATGGATATGGAAGGCGCTTTTCTGTGTACGATTCTGATGATGGGCTCCTTTGGCCCAGTCGTGGCGCTGTCCGGACTTTCCAATAATCTGATGCAGACACTTGCAAGCGGCGAACGTGTTCTGTCTCTTCTGGAAGAAGAACCGGAAATTGAAGAAGTCACCGGAAAAGAACCGTCTGAATTCGGGTCTGTCGAATGTCAGAATCTTTCCTTTGCGTACGAGGAGGAACAGATCCTCACCGATTATTCCATTTCCATACCAAAGGGAAGCCGGATCGGTCTGCATGGAAAGAGCGGTTCCGGAAAATCCACGCTTCTCAAACTTCTGATGCGCTTTTATGATACGGACAGCGGTTCCATCCAGATCGACAGACGGGAGATTGCTTCGATCAACACGAAGGATCTCCGGGATATGGAAAGTTATGTCACCCAGGAGACAAGTCTCTTCCACGATTCCATTGCCAACAATATCGCGGTCGCAAAGCCGGGCGCATCCCGTGCTGAAATCGAGGAAGCCGCGAAAAAGGCATCTCTCCATGAGTTTATCATGAGCCTTCCGAATGGATATGACACCATGGTCGGCGAACTCGGAGATACTCTCTCCGGCGGAGAAAAGCAGAGGATCGGGGTGGCAAGAGCGTTTCTCCACGATGCTCCGCTCATCCTTCTGGACGAGCCGACCAGCAACCTGGATTCCCTCAACGAAAGCATCATTCTGAGATCTCTCAAAGATCTGGGCCGGGACAAAACAATCGTCATCGTCTCCCACCGCGAGTCCACCATGGCGGCTGCCGAAAAGGTCTATGAAATGTCCGGTCGGGTTTCCTGATGCCTGAACCTGAACCGGTTCCGGATACGCGTCGTATGAGAACTCTCAGACTGCGCTATTGACATTTTCACCGCCATCCTATATAATCATCTCGACATCTGTCAGTAACAGATGATTATTTTCAGAAAGGATGTATTACATTTTTATGGACGACTCAAGCGACGGTGATTCTGAGCATCATAATTTTGTAAAAATGAACATAAATCCGGATATGAGGTATAGTCTGTCGTTTCATGAAACAACAGGCTATGCCTTTTTGTGTTTTTTTATCCGGCTTCGGCTATGACAGCGCCTGTATTTTACCGGCATTTGAAGCTTTTACATTTTTACAAATAATATGATGAATAAAGGAGAACTGATTTATGAATTCTATATTACCCCAGCTTTTGCTGCAGGTCATTCTTATCTTTTTAAATGCATTTTTTGCGGCGGCGGAGATCGCAGTGATCTCACTGAATGCCTCCAAACTTCGGAAATCGGCGGAGGACGGCGATAAAACCTGTGCCCGTCTTCTGAAACTGGTGGAAGAGCCTTCCGGATTTCTCTCAACCATCCAGATCGGAATTACATTGGCAGGATTCCTCGGCAGTGCGTTTGCCGCGGACAACTTTTCCGGCTATCTGGTAGACTGGGTATACAAAGACCTGGGATTTCATTCTCTCCCGGTCTCAGTACTGGATACACTCTCCGTTATCGTGATCACCATTATTCTTTCCTATTTCACACTGATTTTCGGTGAACTGGTTCCAAAACGGATTGCCATGCAGAAATCCTTTGCTGTAGCAAAATTTGTCTATCGTGTAGTTTCTTTTGTTGCTCTGATTATGAAGCCGGCAGTTGCCTTTCTTTCTCTTTCTACCAATCTTGTACTGAAGCTGTTTGGTATGAAGACGGAAGCGGAAGAAGAGACCGTAACGGAGGATGAGATTCGTCTCATGGTAGAGCTCGGAGAAGAGAACGGATCAATTGACAGCGATGAGAAAGAATGGATCCAGAATGTGCTGGAATTTAATGACACCATTGTCCGGAACTGTATGACACATGAATCTGAGATCATCGCCATCTCAGCGGATGCTACCGATGAAGAAATCACGCAGCTTATTACGGAATCCGGTACTTCCCGTTACCCTGTATACCAGAATGATCTCCACGACATTATCGGTGTACTTAATGCGCGTACATTCCTGCTTTCCCGCGCCAACGGTGAGAAAACGGACATCCGTAAACTTCTGCGTCCGGCATACTTTATCCCGGAAACTGTTCATGCATCCACGCTCTTCCGTGATATGCAGAAGCAGAAACTGCACATTGCAATCGTGGTTGACGAGTACGGCGATACTTCCGGTATTGTAACGCTGGAAGACCTGGTGGAAGAAATCTTTGGAAATATCTACGATGAATTTGATGAAAACGAACCGGCGGAGATCGAACAGCTCAAAGAAAATCTCTGGAGAGTCACCGGAACCGCAGATGTCGATGACATCGCAAAAGAACTGGACATCGATCTCCCGGAATCTTCCGACTATACCACACTTGGCGGAATGGTGTTCAGCAATCTGAAGACGATCCCGAAAGATGGTACAACTGTCGATCTGGATGTCGGGGATATTCACATCCACGTAGATGCGATCTCCAGAAGAAGAATCCAGTCCGCACTTGTATCAAAGGTCGAAAAAGAACCGGAAGAAGAATAAAGAGCCACAGACAGAAAGGACATGGAGCCGGAAAATGCTCCATGTCCTTTCCTTATCTGTTTTTTCTATTCACTCTCATCGCTGCTTTTTCATTTCTTTTCCCGGAACACCACATAGTTTTTCCGGTAATTTCCCCACCAGGTGCTTGCCGGATTAGTAAAGTAAAAGGTGGAAAAGAGCATCTCGGTCTCATTCAGCTTCGCAAGCAGCCTCAGAAGCCGTTCCTCCAGCGGAAAAATGATGCCGTCTTCCTCCGCTTCCAGCTCTTTTAGGTACCTGTTTTCCTCTTCCGTCAGGCTTTCCCTGATCTTTTCCTTCGCCTCATCGGGAAGAGTGAAGTAATAAAAATCCGCCCAGGCATTCTCTTTTCCACATGCCTCCCATTCTGCGGACAGTTTATCCACAGCTTCCCCGGCATCCAGTGTGAATTCTACCCAGTCGCACTGATCAAATCCTTCCTGGATCTGTTCCAGATAAATGGCTCCCGCCTGTTTCAACGTCTCAATCTGCATCTTCGTCCCCCCTGTTATCTCCGGACTCTTGGGTGCGTATCGCGGATCACGCTCATAATAAAGCGGAATGCAATATCTGCCATCTCTTCCGGCGTTTCCGATTCCTCCGGATCTTTCTGGAGCCAGTAGCGGATGAGCCCGACACAGCCTGACAGACAAAACCGGTAGGAATATTTCAATACATTCATCTCATTCGGGAACTGGCGCTTCAGTCCGGTCAGGCACTTCTCTCCGACAAGATCCTCTACCTCCTGAACAAAGGCCGGATCCCCGTTTTCTCCCATAAGAGATCGATACAGTTTGCGGTTTCTCCCGAGAGAAAAGAAGATGTCCTTCATAAACAGAACACTCTGCTCGGAAAATGGTTCCGGCGGATAAGTTTCCATCACTTCGGCAATCTCCTCTATCAGCTCCTGCTTCACATTTTCAAGCATGTTGGAAATATCAGAGTAGTGCAGATAAAAAGTAGAACGGTTGATGTGGACATGGGCCACAAGCTCTTTTACCGTAATCTCCTGAATACTTTTTTCCGTCATCAGATCTGCCAGACCTTCTTTTAATCTTGTCTTGGTTCTCGCAACTCTTTTATCCACTTTCTGTCCTGTCATGCCGACATCCTCCTCTTTTTCTTCTTTCACTATAATATAAAAAGACTTGAAATGCAACACTGTGTCTATTATTTTTTAGAGTCTACGTTTAAATTCGTCGTATCCAAAGCTTCGGATGATCTGATAGTCTCCCTGATCTTCCAATACGATATCCGGAAGTTTCATCCCGTTAAAGGTATTGTTTTTTACCATCGTATAGATTGCCATATCCTGAAATTCCAGCCATTCCCCTGGTGCGATCGGATGGTCAAAAGAATAATCACCGATCACATCTCCCGCAAGACAGGTCGGGCCGGCAAGACGGAATGTGTAAGGCTTCTCATCCGGAAGGCCTGCATCTTTCAGCGGCGGACGGTACGGCATTTCCAGTACATCCGGCATATGGCATGCTGCGGAAGTGTCCAGAATGGCGATCCGGACGCCGTTTTCCATTGTCTCCAGCACCTCCGTCAGAAGCGTCCCCGCATTCAGCGCGACGGCCTCCCCCGGTTCCAGATAGACTTCCAGTCCGTATGTTTCCTGCATATGGCAGATGCACCGCTTTAACCGTTTAATGTCATAATCGCTTCTTGTAATATGGTGGCCGCCGCCAAAATTGATCCACTTCATCTTTGGAAGCCACGCCCCGAACTGCTCCTCCACCGCCCGCAGCGTCACTTCCAGATCATCGGAATTCTGCTCGCAGAGCGTATGGAAATGAATGCCTTCAATACCGTCCATCAGTTCTTCCGTCAACTGTTCCTTCACTGTTCCAAGGCGTGATCCCGGCGCACATGGATCGTAAATATCATGCCCCTCCTGGGTGGAGCACTGTGGGTTTACCCGGATTCCCGGACTTTTCCCTGCTTTTTTCACCCGGTCTTTATATTTTCGGATCTGGGCCGGGGAATTCAGAACAATATGTCCGCAGAGGGAAAGAATCTCGTCAAACTCTTCCTTCCGGTAAGCAGGGGAGAAGATGTGGTTTTCCTTCCCCATCTCCTCCGCCCCCAGTCTGGCCTCATAAAGCCCGCTGGCCGTCGTCCCGTCCAGATATTCCCCGATGAGCGGGTACAGTGAATACATGGAAAATGCCTTCTGGGCCAGCAGGATCCGGCACCCGGTCTCCTCGCGAAGCTGCTTTAATACCCGCAGATTCGCTTCCAGCTTTTCTTTCTGTACAATATAGCACGGCGTGCGAAGTTCTTCTTTTCTCATGGCCGCGCCCTAATCTACCAGTTCCGGGTTCTCACAGATCTTCCACGGCAGTCCCCATTTGTTCAGTGCATCCATGAACGGATCCGGATCAAACTCTTCCATATTGAAGACGCCCGGTTTCTGCCAGGTACCGTTCATCACAAGCATCGCACCGATCATGGCTGGAACACCTGTTGTGTAGGCAACCGCCTGGGAACCTACTTCCTTGTAGCATTCCTGATGATCGCACGTATTGTAAATGTAGAGTTTCTTCTCTTTTCCGTCTTTCTTTCCGATAAAGATACATCCGATATTGGTCTTTCCTTTTGTTCTCGGTCCCAGAGTGGACGGATCCGGAAGGACAGCCTTTAAGAACTGAAGCGGTACGATCTCTTTTCCTTCGTACATGATCGGCTCGATGGATGTCATTCCTACATTTTCCAGACATTTCAGGTGAGTCAGGTAGCTCTGTCCGAATGTCATGAAGAAACGGATTCTCTTGATGCCCGGGATGTTGAGTGCCAGAGACTCGATCTCTTCATGGTGCAGAAGGTACATATCCTTCTTTCCTACTTCCGGGAAATCATACTCTCTTTTGATTTCCATCGGCTCGGTTTCTACCCAGTGTCCATCCTCCCAGTAGGAGCCTTTTGCGGACACTTCCCGGATATTGATCTCCGGGTTAAAGTTGGTTGCGAACGGGTATCCATGATCTCCGCCGTTGCAGTCCAGAATATCGATGTAGTTGATTTCGTCAAAATAGTGTTTCAGCGCATAAGCGGAAAAAACGCTTGTCACGCCCGGATCGAATCCACTTCCAAGCAGGGCTGTGATTCCTGCTTTTTCATATTTTTCGCGGTACGCCCACTGCCATTTATATTCAAACTTTGCCGTATCTTCCGGCTCATAGTTTGCTGTGTCCACATAGTGTACGCCGGTTTCCAGGCAGGCATCCATGATCGTCAGATCCTGATACGGAAGCGCCAGGTTCAGCACGACATCCGGCTGTACCTTCTTGATCAGCTCCACAAGTTCCGGCACGTTGTCCGCGTCCACCTGCGCGGTTGTGATTTTTGCTTTTGTCTTTCCTTCCAGTTTTTCTTTCAGCGCGTCACACTTGGATACTGTACGGCTTGCGATGCAGATCTCGTCAAACACCGCGTCATTCTGTGCGCATTTCTGAATTGCTACTCCTGCGACACCGCCGCATCCGATTACAAGTACTTTTCCCATGATAAGTTCCTCCTTCTACTTTTATCTGCCGATTGCCAGCATCATTTCTCTGATAATTTTACATGCCACGGCTGTGGACACCCCGCTTGCATCATACGGCGGGCACAGCTCGTTGACGTCACACCCTACAAGGTTCACATTGCTGCAGACAGCGGTCACTGCCCGCTGCAGCGTCATATAATCGACTCCGCCCGGTTCCGGCGTTCCTGTCCCCGGAAATACCGACGGGTCCAAAACATCCAGATCCACCGTAAAATAAACCGGCTTTCCTTTCAGATTTTCGATCGTTTCTTCCAGCCCTTCCAGATCAAAGGGATGCAGGTTTGTATGTCCCTCTGCTGCCCAGGAAAACTCTTCCTTTTCCCCGGAGCGGATTCCAAACTGATGGATCCTTCCGTCTCCCAGAATCTCCCAGCAGCGCCGGATGACGCAGGCGTGGGAAAGTTTCACACCCAGATAGTCCTCTCTAAGATCCGTGTGGGCATCCAGATGGATGATATGAAGATCCGGGTACTGCCCTGCCACGGCCCGGATGCTTCCAAGGGTCACAAGATGCTCTCCTCCGATCAGAAACGGAAGTTTCCCGTCCTTTAAAATTTCACCTGCACGCTCCTCAATGGCAGCAAGCACCTTTTCGGAATCCCCGATGGCAAGTTCCAGATCACCGCTGTCAAAGACATGGCAGTCCAGAAGATCTTTGTCCTGATACGGACTGTATGTCTCAAGTCCGTAAGACTCATTCCGGATGGCCTGTCCGGCAAATCTCGTTCCAGGACGGTAGGATGTGGTAGAGTCAAACGGCGCACCGTAGAGGACGACCTTGGCATCCTCATATTCCGCATCACATCCGATAAAATTAATTACGTTTTTCTTCAACATCTTTTAACAGTTCCTCCACATACACCGGAAGGGCAAACACACCCGCGTGAAGCCTCGGTGCATAATATCTCGTGCTGATTCCCCGAAGTTTCCATGCTACGCCGTTTAAGTCATCCAGCGGATGATACCGTTTTGACGCAAATCCGAAAAGCCAGTGTCCGGACGGGTAGGATGGAATGTGTGCCTGGTACACCCGGCAGATCGGAAAGGTTTCCACAATCCGCTTGTGCATCCGCTGGCACTGGTACGCTTCTTCTGCATAGAACGGACTCTCGTTCTGATTGATCATGATTCCGTCTTCATGAAGGGCATTATAACAGTTTCCGTAAAATTCCTTTGTAAACAATCCTTCGCCCGGTCCGAACGGATTCGGGGAATCGATGATAATCAGATCGTATTCATCGGTTCGGGAGCGGATAAACCGCAGACCGTCCTCATGGTAGATTGCCACCCTCGGGTCCGTCAGGCTGCAGGCGATCTCCGGGATATATTTCCGGCAGACCTCTACAAGAAGCGGATCAATCTCCACCACATCGATGGTCTCGATCGTCTCGTATTTAATCAGCTCCCGGACAACGCCTCCGTCGCCTCCGCCGATAACGAGCACCTTTTTCACATCCGGGTGGACTGCCATCGGTACATGGGTAATCATCTCATGATAGATGAATTCGTCCTTTTCCGTCAGCATCAGATCTCCGTCCACCACAAGAACCTTGCCGAATTCCGTCGATTCCAGCACATCGATCCGCTGGAATTCGCTCTCGGCACTGAACAGCTGCCGTTCCACACGAAGGGACAGTCTGGCATGGTCCGTATGTTCATCTGAAAACCACATTTCCATTTTTTATTCCTCCTTCAGTACGTTGAGCCGCTCGATCTTCTCATCCTCCGGCCCGGTCATGGAACATCCTTTTTCCTTGGCATAGACAATATAGTCAATAATCTCATCGGTGATCTCCTCACCCGGTGCGAGAATCGGGATTCCCGGAGGGTAGCACATCACAAACTCGCTGCAGATCCGTCCTCTCGTCTCTTCCAGAGGGAGGGATTCTTTCTCTGCATAGAAGGATTCCTGCGGAGTCATCACAACTTTCGGCGGAATATATTCCTGTGAAAGCATTCCTGTCTTGTCTTTCTGATACCGTCTCTTAATGTCCGCAAGGGCGCTGACAAGCCGCTCCACTTCCTGCTTCCTGTCTCCGATGGAAAGGTATGCCAGAATATTTCCAAGATCCCCGAATTCAATCTGAATATCATATTCATCCCGCAGAATATCGTACACCTCGATCCCCGCAAGGCCGATGTCCAGCGTATGTACCGAAAGTTTGGTCGGATCGAAATCAAACACACTGCTTCCGTTTTTCATCTCTCCTGCAAACGCATAGTATCCTCCGACCTGGTTGATCTCTTTTCTCGCATACTCGGCAAGTTCCGCCACCTTTGCGAATGCTTCTTTCCCGCGAAGCGCCAGATTCCTCCTGGAAATATCGAGGCTTGAAAGAAGCAGATAGGACGCACTTGTCGTCTGGGTCAGATTGATGATCTGGCGCACATATCCTGCATTGACATTCGGTCCTGTCAGAAGGAAGGAACTCTGCGTCAGGCTTCCGCCGGATTTATGCATACTGACCGACGCCATATCCGCTCCCGCTTCCATGGCAGAAACCGGAAGTCCGTCTCCAAAATAAAAATGGGTTCCATGTGCCTCGTCGGCAAGTACGAGCATATTGTATTCATGGGCAAGCTTTACGATCGTGCGCAGATCCGAACAGATACCGTAGTAGGTCGGATTATTCACAAACACTGCCACCGCGTCCGGATTCTCCCGGATAACCTTTTCCACCTGGGATACCTTCATTCCAAGAGAAATCCCCAGATGATGATCCACATCCGGATTCACATATACCGGCTTTGCTCCGCAGAGCACAAGCGCATTGATGACGCTGCGGTGGACATTCCTCGGCAGAATAATCTTGTCGCCCTTTTTACAGCAGGACAGCACCATGCTCTGCACTGCCGATGTCGTCCCGCCAACCATCAGAAAGGCATGCGCCGCTCCAAATGCATCCGCTGCCAGCTCTTCCGCCTCCTTGATGACAGAAACCGGGTGGCAGAGATTGTCAAGCGGCTTCATCGAATTGACGTCAATACCGACACACTTGCTTCCCAAAAGCTCCACCAGTTCCGGGTTCCCACGTCCGTGTTTGTGGCCCGGAACATCAAACGGCACGATTCTCATTTTCCGGAACCGTTCCAGCGCCTCGTAGATCGGCGCTCTCTTCTGTGATAACATCTCCATTTCCACTTACTCCCTTACGTATTGATATGCCTGCCCTGATCCAGGCCGGAACTCCTTCTGAGAGAAAGTTTTCCGCAAAACAAAAAGACACAGGCAGACGGCATACATACCATTTACTTGTGTCTTTTCTATCTTCTTTCCGCACAGTCAAAGAAACTGTGCGGATACATATACAGTTTTATCGCATATTCAGACAGATATTGGCGTAGAGTCTATATAGCAAATATTTTTACTTTTACTACTCTTATTGACCGTTTCACAAGTTGTGTATGCTGTTGCACACCGGTTATAAAGTAACCAACTTATAAAATTTGAGCTTCTAACTCAATCAATAATGCAGCCTCCGGCCGCTAAGAAAATATTTGCATGGAGAACTTTACGAATATCTGCTTTCCATACGCATTTATTCTAACACGCTAAATCTGAATATACAATAGTTATTTTTATAAATTTTCACTGTTCTGTCTCATGTTTTTGTATTCGGCCACGGAGCGGTCAAATCCCTTGATATGGCGGAACAGCCAGTCTGTCACGGTCTCATTGAGCGCTTTGACAAACGCATCTGTCGGGCCTTCCTCTTCTTCCAGCATTTCATGCAGATCTTCTACCGCATGCTTGAATTCTTCGTGTTTTGCCTTGTGCTCTTCCAGCCCCGGATAAGCAATCTCTTCCTGAAGCTTTTCTTCCGCTGCAAAGTGGAAATCTGTGTAGTCAGCAAGGTAATTAAGAAGCTTCACTGCTGTCGCCTTGTCTCTGTGTGTCTCGCAGGCTTCTTCCAGGTCTGCGATCTTTCCGATCAGCTCCTTGTGCTGAGCGTCAATCATCTCATTTCCGGTTACAAGAGTTTCATCAAATACTGCATACATCTTTTTTTCCTCCTTTTTGATTAATCCAGTTTGGACTCTCTTCTTTCTACATCCATGATCATATCGACTCTTCTCTGGTGGCGGCCTCCTTCGAATTCAGCGCCAAGAAATTCGTCGATAATCATCTTAGCAAGTTCAATTCCAATTACACGGGAACCAAACGCAAGAATATTTGCGTTGTTATGCTGTCTTGACAGTCTGGCGGTGTACGGTTCGCTGCAGACGGCAGCCCGGATTCCGTGGACCTTGTTTGCCGCAAGGGAAATTCCAAGTCCGGTACCGCAGATCGCGATTCCAAAATCCACTTCCCCGGATGCCACCGCATGTCCGATTTTCTCACCATAGACCGGATAATCACAGCTCTCAGTGGAGTCCGTGCCATAATTTACTACATCATATCCTTTTTCTTTTAAATATGCCACAACCTGCTGTTTCATCTCTACAGATGCGTGGTCATTTGCAATTCCTATTTTCATACTCGTTCCTTTCTGTTCTGGTGATTTTCCTCACTCTGGTTTTATTATACTTGTTTTGTATTTTTTTGACAACTGTACCGTCCTATCTTTTCTTCCTAAAACTCGAAATTTCATAACTCTCCCGAAACCCGACAAGAGCCGCACGTATCTTTTCCGTGCAGCTCTTGTCTTCATGAAGCTTTATTGTGCCAGTCTGTAGATTGCCTCCAGATAGATTTTCATCCACAGATCCAGTTTGTCCAGTTCCAGATATTCATTTTTCTGATGCATCAGATCCGGCTGTCCAGGAAGAATAGCCCCAAACGCTACACAGTTTTCCAGTGCTCTCGCATAGGAGCACGCTCCGTCCACCTGTGGTTCTGCGTCATAATCCTGTGTTATCTCCCGGTAAACATCCATCAGTGTGGTTACAAGGAAGCTGTCTTTTGGCACATAGATTGCTTCTGTAATCTGAGGATTTTCAAACCGGAACCGGCTTTCTTCCAGATTCTTTTCCAGCAGATCCTGCACTTCTTTACATTTGTATGTAACCGGAACCCGGTTATCAATGGACAGGATCAGTTTTCCATCAATGACTTCCACTTTCCCCACATTAAAGCTTAGAGCCCCTGAGATCTCGTCGGAAAGATCGATTCCAAGACCTTTTCCCTGAAGGTCAAATCCAATATTCTTCATATACCACCGGGCAATCTCTGAAAGTTCCCCTTCCAGTCCCAGATCGGCAATCATGTACATCATCCCGCTGACCGCATTGATCCCTTTAGCTGGGCTGGCCGCATGGGCCGCAAATCCCCGAACAGACAGCCTCACACCCTGCTTTTCTGTCTCACAGCTGATTTTACAGCTGGTTGCTTCTTCCCACTTTGGCATCCGCTCCCGCACCGTTTCTTCCAAACCTGCCGGAAGGAGAGCCGATGCTGATTCCGCTACCGAGTTGTATGCATTGCCTCCGGAAAGTTCGATCTTTTCCTTCAGGTCTGTCACAAGCTGGTACTGGAACACCCCTTTTTCCGCATGATTCAAAGGGAACTCCGCATCCGGCGTGAATGAAATCTGCGGAGGAGTCATTTTCTTTACTCCAAAATAATAATCCATGCATTTCCAGTCTGTCTCTTCGTTCGCTCCTACAATCAGACGGATCTTTTTGCTCAAAGGAATCCCCATTTCCTTTAGAATTTTTACTGCATGGAGACATACCACCATTGGTCCTTTATTATCCAGCACACCTCTTCCATATAGTTTTCCATCTATAATCCGAGGCCGGAAGGGATCACAGATCCATCCTTCCCCGCACGGGACAACATCCACATGTCCCAGAATTCCGACTGTTTCTTCCCCGTTTCCATAGTCCGCATGTCCTGCATAATTATCAAAATTTTCTGTCTGAAGACCTGCTGCCTCCGCCAGGCCGAGATAACATTGAAGTGCCTTTGCAGGACCTTCTCCAAACGGCATTCCCTCCGCCGGTTTACTTTCCACACTGTCTATGGAAACAAGCTTCATAATATCCCGGATCAGACTTTCTCTGTCATCTTTGATCTTTTTCTCAAAATCCATCTTGTCCTCCCTATTCCATCAGGGGACACTCTTGCTGTCCCCTGACTTGGTCATCCGCTACAGGAACAGCTGAATTACAAGCATTACCGCACTGAATCCTGCCATGATTCCCATCAGCGGCATAATAAATTTCAGCCATTTATCGTATGTTACATCTACCATGGCAAGAGAAGCCAGAATCAGTCCGGCCGGCGTAATAAAGGAAATCAGTCCGAGCCCGTATGCATAAGCAGAAACAATCGCCGCTCTGGATACACCCACCGTGTCCGCAAGCGGTGCCATAATCGGCACAGAAAGCACTGCCAGTCCCGATGAAGAGGAAATGAAAAATCCAAGCACGATAAATACAAGCATCATCAGGATAATAAACAGAACCGGATTCATTCCGCTGATTGCTCCGGAGAAGAATGCCAGAATTGTATCCGACACCATCCCATTTTCCAGAATGATATTAATTCCGCGGGCAACACCGACAACGAGTGCAACGCTCATCAGGTCGGCTGCTCCGCCGATGAACTGATCCATGAAGTTCTTTTCTCCGATTCCGGAGGTGAAGGCAAGAATGATCGCGCACGCCAGAAAGAGTGCGGTCATGCTGTCAAACCACCACTGCTTTGCAACCAGTCCCCATACAAGCACCCCAAAAGTAATTCCAAATACGGCCAGAGAAAGTTTCATGCGTCCTGTAAATTCCGGAACCTCCCCCTGATGCCCGAACTTTTTCATATGATATTCGTACTGATCATAGCAGATTGATTTTGTCGGATCCGCTTTTACCTTTTTCGCATAGCGCAGAATATAAACCAGTGTAATAATCACACCGATGATCAATGCCGCGAAACGGAATCCCATTCCGTCCGCCAGGCTGATTCCCGCCGCATTGGATGCGTTTCCTACTGAAAACGGATTAATCGTCGGGAACATGGTTCCGATCGATGATCCCATATAGATCGCTGCGATACACACGATGACATCATACCCCGCCGCCAAAAAGACGGGAACCAGAATCGGATACAGAGCGATCGTCTCCTCCGCAAGTCCGAACGTTGTTCCTCCTGCCGCAATAATAATCGTAATCAGGACAATCAGAATGTATTCCTTTCCCTTTGTAATCTTTGACAGAACCGCAATCGCCGAATTGAATGCTCCCATATAATTCAGGACACCGATGCATCCACCAAGAACAAAGATAAAAAGAATGATATCAATCGAATCATATACCCCGCTGATTGGTGCCAGAAGAATTTCAAAAACTCCCTGCGGGTTTTGTTCTACTGTTTCATAAGTTCCCGGAATCGCAACCGGTTTGCTGATGGTTCCATCCAGAAATTTGTCCAGATTTCCGGTAACTCCCAGTTCATCCAGCGTCTCCTGGGTAGGATCCATTTCCGTGATTTCGCCCTCCGGGTTTGTAACTTCAAACATTTCCGTCTGTGCGTTATAAGCCAGCTTGGAATACAGACCCGCAGGCACAACCGCTGTCAGGATCGCCGCAAAAATCAACACAATAAACAACACGGTCAATGCTGACGGGAACGACAGCTTTTTCTTTTTCTTTTCCATATCCTGTTTTCCTCTACTTTTCTGCAAATATTTTTACAAGTTCTACAATAATCTGTACCGCTTTTTCCATTCCTTCTACCGATACATGCTCCAGCGGTCCATGATATCCATGTCCTCCTGTTCCAAGATTCGGACAAGGAAGCCCTTTAAAAGAAAGCTTGCATCCATCCGTACCTCCCCTGATCGGGCAGATGACAGGCATGGCTCCTGCCAGCTCACATGCTTTTTTTGCATTTTCGATCAGATAAAAATGATCTTTTACAATACATTCCATGTTTTTATATTCATCTTTCAGTTCAAGGGAAACAGTTCCTTCACCCCAGATTTCATTCATGGATTTTTCAATATGCCGGAGTGTTTCCTTTCTTGCACGGAAACTTGTCTCATCATGGTCACGTACAATATACTCCATTACCGCATGGCTTTCATCTCCGTGAATGGTCAGAAGATGATAAAATCCTTCATAACCTTCTGTATATCTCGGCGTTTCATATTTCGGGAGCATCTGATTGATTTCTGCTGCCAGAAGTACCGCATTGATCATCACGTTCTTGGCTGATCCCGGATGGACGCTTTTCCCTTCTACTGAAAATCTTGCTTCACAGGCATTGAAATTCTGGTACTGAATTTCTCCCTCGCCATCTCCATCCAGAGTATAGGCCACATCCGCATCAAAAGCGTCCAGATCAAAGTATGCGGCCCCCAAACCACATTCTTCATCCGGCGTAAACGCAACACTGATCTGTCCATGCGGAATTTTCTCCTCAATAACGATCCGGAGCATCTCCATAATTTCTGCAATTCCGGCCTTATCATCCACTCCAAGAATGGTACGCCCGTCTGAAGTGATCAGGGTTCTTCCTTTCCACTCTTTCAGGTGAGGGAAATCCTCCGTACTGATTACCCGTCCGCATTCTTTCAGCTTTACGTCTTCCCCATCGTAATTCTCGATACGGACCGGGGTGATTTCTCCTTCACAGAATTCGGATACAGTATCCATATGGGCGATAAACCCGATTTTCTTCCGGTTCTCGTATCCTTCCGTCGCTTTTAAGGTCCCATATACAAAACAATGGGCATCCAGTCTTGCGTCCTCTATTCCAAGCTCTTTCAGTTCCCGGACCAGAATTTCCGCAAGGTCAAACTGACATTTTGTTGTCGGTACACATTCCACATTCTCATCGCACGGTGTCTTTACGGTAATGTACCTCATAAGCCTCTCTTCTACCTGCATCTTTTTTCTCCTTCCGTTTTTATCTGGAACTATTTTATAAGCTGAACGTATTTCCTGCAAATCTTCTTCGTTTTCTTGACACGAAAATTTTTCTCGTGATATTATAGGCTCAGTCGAAAAAGCACAAAGATTCCTGCTTAATTTTTTCGGCGCCAAGCTCTTTGTGCATTTTTCATAAAATAATCGATTATTATGAAAGGTTTTTGATATGGATGTCAATAAAATCATCGGACAAAATATAAAAAAATATCGTACCGCCTATAATATGACTTTAAAAGAGATGTCCGATAAACTCCATAAAAGCATCTCAACGATTTCCAAATATGAAAAAGGCGAGATTTCCCTGGATATGACAACGTTTCTTGAAACGGCAAAAATTCTCCGTATTTCACCGTCTGCCCTTCTTTCCGGCACCTCGGTTCTTTCTAATGAGCATTCTGAGACTGATCATAATGCCGAGGTTATATATATGTATACATACAGCGGTTCTGAAAAGGAGATTGTCCGCAGCCTTATTGAACAGTATCCTCCGGTTTCTCCTGATGATCCTTACCGCGTTCATCTTTATAATGATGTCCGCGATTTTAAAAATCCCGGAAGCTGCAGCGGCTTTTATACCGGAGACTACTCTGAAAACGGATTCCTCGGAACCTATATCCTTCACAACCAGATTTCTTCTACTGAGCATGTTATGATTTCCTGCGTAAAAAATCTGGTCAACTCGAACCAGCAGCTTGGACTTGTCTCCGGACTTTCAAACTATACTATGCTCCCTGTTGTTTTTAAAACGGTTCTGTCCCGGAGCGAACTTACAGACAGAAAACATTTAATGGACCTTTTAACATTTTCCAGAGAAGACTTCCGGGAACTGAAGCAGTCACACTGTCTTGTGGTCCGTAATGTCAGATAAGGAGGAATTTGTCATGATACGATTAATCGCCAGCGACCTTGACGGTACGCTTTTGAGAAACGGAGCGCAGGCTCTATCTCCGGAAGTTTTTGAACTGCTTCCTGCCCTCAGGAAAAAAGGCATTCATTTTGTCGCTGCAAGCGGCCGCCAGTACGCCAATATCCGCCGTCTCTTTGCGCCGCTTCAGGATGAAATTTCCTATGTTGCGGAAAACGGTTCTCTTTGTATGCATGAGGGAAAAATGGTTGCTTCCGGCCAGATTGACCGGGATCTTGCCAACGAAATTATTCTGGAAGCACGCCGTCAGCCGGACTGCTCGCTTCTTTATTCCAGCCCGGAAAAGTGCTACGTTGAAAAAGGAAATGACCGTCTTTACGACCATATTAAAAATCATGTCCACTATGATGTGGAGCTTGCAGATGATCTGACACAGCTGGATGCTCTGTGCCTGAAAGTTGCAATCTGTAACTTTGACGGTGCAGACCGTTCGTTCGGATATTTCCGCGAAAAGTATCAGGATCGTATTAAAATTGTCACCTCCGGAAATATCTGGTTTGATTTTATTGCACCGAATGCAGATAAGGGAACCGGACTTGCGGCTATCGCCTCTGCTCTTGAAATCCGTCCGGAGGAATGTATGACGTTCGGCGATCAGTATAATGATATTGAGATGCTTGCATTCACTCCAAACAGCTATGCGATGGATACCTGTGCAAAAGGGGTGGAGCGCTACGCCGCACATCAGACTTCTTCGGTAGAAGAGGTCATCCGAACCCTTTTATAAACCTGTCTGCACAGTTACCGGAATTTGCAAAAAAGAGAGGAATATATTATGACGACTGTACCGCATCCATCCTCCGGGATGGATTTGAAGCTCATGTATCAGGACTGCACGCTCTGTCCCCGAATGTGCCATGCCGACCGGACCAGCAAGACCGGTTTCTGCAGATGTACCGATGAAATCACGGCGGCCAGAGCCGCCCTTCATTTCTGGGAAGAGCCATGTATCAGCGGATCCGGAGGAAGCGGAACTGTATTTTTCAGCGGCTGTACATTAAAATGCTGCTTTTGCCAGAATTATCAGATCAGTCAGGAGGGATTTGGGAAAAAGATTTCCACGGAAGAACTTGCCCGGATTTTTCTGGATCTTCAGGAACAGGGGGCTGAAAATATCAGTCTGGTCACTGCAGACCAGTACCTGCCGTCTGTCGTTTCTGCATTAGACCTGGTCAAAGACCGGATCCGGGTTCCTGTTGTCTATAACTGCAGCGGCTATGAACGGTTGGAAAGCCTTCAGCTTCTCTCCGGTTATATTGATATTTTTCTTCCGGATCTGAAATACTATGATACAGGCATTGCGCAGAAATATTCCCGTGCAGGAGATTATTTTTTCTATGCATCCAGGGCCATTCCGGAAATGATCCGCCAGACCGGCATTCCCCGGTTTAACCAGCAGGGAGTTCTGGAGAAAGGCGTCATTGTGCGGCATATGGTTCTTCCGGGACAAAAAGCTGATTCGATCCGTCTTCTGCACTGGATGGCGGACCATCTGGAAAAGGGCAGCTTCCTTTTAAGCCTGATGAGCCAGTATACACCTTTTTACCACGCATCCGATTTTCCGGAAATTAATCGACGCATCACTACCTACGAATATGAAAAGGTTCTGGATGAGGCAGTACGCCTCGGAATGACTGATGGATATATGCAGGAAAAATCCAGCGCAAAGGAGGAGTACACTCCTGCTTTTAATCTGGAAGGAATAGAAAGGAGAATCTAAATGAAATATAAACATTCCGGAGACGAGTATACGCTCCATTTCAGCCACAACATACTGGCGTTTCTCTATGTTGTACTTGGAATTGTACTTTTGATCAAGCCAACCGAACTGACCCGTCTGTTCTGCATCTTTCTCGGCATTGCAGCTCTGCTTTACGGCGGAATCAGACTATTCTCCTATCTGCGCAGAAAAGAATATGAATCCGCCTTTCAGATGGATCTGATTCTTGGCGTGATTCTGATTGTCGTCGGAGTCGTCTGCCTGGTACAGCCGCGGATTATTCTTTCCATTCTGCCATTTGTCCTTGGGATCATTATTCTGCTGGATGCCATCGGAATCCTTCAGCGGTCACTTCGACTGCGGAGACTTGACTATGACGGATGGTGGATTTCCCTGATTCTGGCACTGGTGCTGGCACTTTTCGGACTTATTCTGATTGCCAATCCGTTTGAGACGACGATTCTCTTTGTCCGTTTTCTCGGATTTACACTGCTGGCAGACGGATGCTTCGATCTGTGGGGAATTTATCTGTATCGAAAATATCTCTAATTTGAAATATTCTGAAACTTTAGAACGATTTGAAATTCGGGACAGTTTCTCATCACAATAGAAAAACAGAGGTGCGGACTTCTTCGTACGGGTATTACGTACAGAAAAGCTCCGGCACCTCTGTTTTCTATTTTTGATTTGCTGAGTTTATTGTTCTATTTTGCGGTTTATCCTACTGTGATCGTGTAGGATTTCTCAAAGATTCTGCCCGGTTCCAGCATATTTCCCCATTCTCTTTCTTCCAGCTTCTTACTGAAGTCCGCCCGGTCGCATCTTCCGTACCACGGTTCTATGCAGACAAACGGAGCCTTGCCGCCTTTCGGGGCCCAGATTCTAAAGAGCGGTGCGTCAAACTCAACTGTCACATAGGCATTTCCTTCCGGATCTACAAGAGCTACGTTGTGTGCCTGGTCGTTTTCAATAACCAGCGCGTCTCTTGAAAACAGGTCTTCTGCGATCTGCATTTCTCCATTTTCCAGCTGATATTCGGCCTTTTCCTCTGTCAGAAGGCCGCCCTCTCCGATGAGGCTGGAGACCACCGGACCTTCCGCGTCAAAACGCAGCCGGTAATCTGTCTGTTTTCCCTTCCCGGAAATCGGACAGACAAACGCCGGATGGCCGCCGATGGAAAAATACATTGTCTTCTCATTTGTATTTTCCACTTTCCACATCACTTTCACACTTCTGCCTTCCAGTCTGTAGCCAATAGACAGGCAGAAATCAAACGGATACTTTTCCTTTGTTTCCGGCGTTTCATGCAGCTCAAACCAGATTTCATTTTCCGCTTCTTCCGTCACAGTAAAATCCATATCCCTGGCAAAGCCATGCTGCGACATCGAATACGTCTTTCCCTCATAGATACTCTCCTTATCCCGGTAGTTTCCAACCAGAGGGAAAAGCACCGGGGACGTCCGTTTCCAGAAAGCCGGATCCGCATCCCACAGATACTCCTGTCCGGTCTGATTGTCCTTTAAAGACCTCATCTCCGCTCCATGAGAAGCGATTTCCAGTGTCAGTTCTTCATTTTTCAAACAAAACATAGACTGTTCCTCCTTTTACCGGTCACGACAGACCTGAAAAATATAAAACTTCAAATAATACGATTCATCCGCCGCCCACAGGATCGGATGATCCGGAGACTGCGTCCTGAATTCCACCTGACGGAGCCTTACATGCACATTTTTCGCAGCCTGAGCGATTGTCTTCGTAAACAGCTCATAGTCCATGAAATGAGAACAGGAACAGGTTGCAAGAAAACCACCGTCTTTTACCAGCTTCATGCCACGCAGGTTGATTTCCCGGTAGCCTTTCACCGCATTTTTAATCGAACTTCTGGACTTCGTAAACGCCGGCGGATCCAGAATCACAACATCATACTTTTCTCCCTGCTTCTCCAGCTCCGGAAGCAGTTCAAACACGTCCCGGCTGATAAATTTCACCCGGTCGGAAAGCCCGTTCAGATCCGCATTCTCCCTGGCCTGATTTACCGCCAGATCCGACGCATCCACACCAAGCACACTCTCCGCGCCCGCAATTCCCGCATTCAGTGCAAACGATCCGGTATGTGTAAAACAATCCAGCACCTTTGCATTCTTACAGAGCTTCTGAATCGCCAGACGATTATACTTCTGATCCAGGAAAAATCCGGTCTTCTGGCCATCCTTCACATCCACAATATAACGGACACCATTCTCCACGATCTCAACATTCGTATCAAATTCCTCTCCGAGGAATCCTTTCACCTTTTTCAGTCCTTCCTTCTCTCTCTCCTTCGCGTCACTGCGCTCATACACACCGCGGATCCTGATACCATCCTCCAAAAGAATCTCCCGGAGCAGCTCAATCAACAGTTCCTTATATCGGTCAATTCCCAGAGCAAGCGCCTGAAACACCAGCACATCCGAGAACTTATCAATCACCATGCCCGGAAGAAAATCCGCCTCGCCAAACACAATCCGGCAACTCGATGTATCCACCGTCTTCTTCCGATACTCCCATGCATCTTTCAGGCGCATACGGAAAAACTCCTCATCAATCTCCTGATCAATATTCCTCGTCAGCATCCGCACACGAATCTTTGAATGCCGGTTAATAAATCCCCTGCCCATCGGATACCCGTCAAAATCATGGACAAGCACGATATCCCCATCATCAAACTCACCCAATACACTATCGATCTCATTATCAAAAATCCAGGCACCACCGGACTTCACCATCCGGCCCTCCCCCTTTTTCAACGTCACAACAGCAAAACTCATATCTCAATCTCCCATCTTTCACTTTCAATTCTCCCTTATCATATCACATCCCCCTGCTCCCGTCTCCCATTTCCATATATTCCGAATCTTCTGAAAATTCA
The DNA here is from genome assembly GCF_005844125.1 of Pseudoflavonifractor sp. BSD2780061688st1 E11. NCBI lineage: Bacteria > Bacillati > Bacillota > Clostridia > Eubacteriales > Oscillospiraceae > Pseudoflavonifractor > Pseudoflavonifractor sp. BSD2780061688st1 E11. The sequence goes on along the minus strand of NZ_SPHM01000011.1, from coordinate 35,752 downwards.
CCATCGGGGACAGGTCAAAATCCATTAAAAACCACCCCAATCCCAGAAAACACAACACTTTCAAAAACATTCTACAATTTCGCCAACGGGGACGTGTTCCGATGCATCGGAACACGTCCCCGTTAATGAAAAATTATATAATTTCTACTACTTCGTAGCCTGCTTTTTTGACGGCGTTCCGGATGTCGTCGTCTGAGATCTGGCGGTCGTAGGATACGATGGCCTGTGATTTTTTGAAGCTTACTTTGGCGGCTGCGCCGTCGATTCTGTTGATAGATCTGGTCACGTTTTCTGCGCAGTGTTCGCAGTGCATGCCGGAGATTTTTACTGTTTTTTCTCCGATTTTTGGATGCTGCAGTTTCTTTTCTTCGGTTTTGATCAGTCCTTTGCTTCCTCCTCCGCAGCAGGCTCCTTCGCCTTTGAAGTGTTTAATGGTTCCTTTGACTGCGAAGATGATGATAACTAATACGATGAGTAAGATAATGATGTCTACCATATTTTTACTCCTTTATTTCTTCTTTTACATTTTGGGAAAAAATCTCCGTAATAACTTTAAATATCCGTACTGAATATCTGTAATCTGCTGTCTGTTCTATCGGTTTTTCCGTTTTTTTCTGATCCAGAGAACCAGCTGGTAAATTCCCATCGCAATGAGATAGATGAGAATGAATGCGCCGATGGCATAGAGCATGGAGTTTGTATCGCCCATTTTTCTACCTTCTTTCCTGAACAATCGGGCTGTTTTCATTCGGCTGTTTATTTCTTTTTCTGATAGAGGGAAGCGCTGCAGCCCGCGCAGGAACCGGAGCAGCCGCTGCATCCTGCGCAGCCTCCTTTCCCGCTCTTTTTATCCTGATGTTTTCTGTAAATAATGTATCCGCAATATCCAATCACCAGTGCAAGGATAATGATATCGGCAATACCTGCTATCATGGTTTTGTTCCCTCCTTCTATTCATATGTGTTTGTATGTTCTTTCTGAATTGTTTAATAATAATTTCTTGAAATGTTCATGAAAGCCGGCCATGGTAAATCATAGCCAGCTTTCTTTATTATACCTCTTATCTTGCTGCCTGAACAGAAGTTTTGGTATAGACTTTCTGGTTTTTGTACGGATCCGGTCTGAACAGTAAAACCAGGAAAATGATTGCTACGATAAATCCGGCTGCTGTTCCGATTCCGAATGCTCCACCCATTACAAAGCTTCCGATCTGGTATACGCTTAAGCATACAAGGTATGCGAATATATTCTGGAATGCGATTGCAAACCAGAACCATTTTCTGGACTGCATCTGCTGCGCCATTGTGGCAATCGCTGCAAGGCACGGAGAGTCAAGCAGGTTGAACAGCAGGAAAGAGAATGCCGCGATGGTTGTCGGGAACCATGCTGCCACGCCCTGTGCAACGTTAACTGCATCTTCGGTATCCCCTGCTACGTTCGCAAGAACACCCATCGTGGATACGATCGCTTCTTTTGCTGTGAATCCGGACAGGGATGCTGCCACCGGCTGCCATTCCCCAAAGCCGAGTGGTGCAAAAAGCGGAGCGATCACGCCGCCGATTACCGCAAGGAGACTATTGTTGCTGTCCTCTACCATTCCGAATCCTCCGTCTGCAAATCCGAATCCTCCGAGGAACCACATCACTACACATGCGAGGAAGAGAATCGTTCCGGCTTTAATAATGAAGCCTTTCAGTCTTTCCCATACATGCATCAGTACTGTCTTTGCAGACGGAATGTGGTACTGTGGAAGCTCCATTACGAACGGAGCCGGCTTTCCGGAAAATGGTTTTGTCTTCTTTAAAATGATTGCGGATACAAGTACCGCCAGAATTCCGATGAAGTACATCAGCGGAGCAACAAATCCGCCTGCCACATAGCTTCCTGTCGCATAGCTTGCCATAACGCCTCCCATAAGGGCAATAACCGGAAGTTTTGCTCCGCATGGGATGAAGGTTGCTGTCATAATAGTAAGTCGTCTGTCATTATCCTGCTCGATGGTCTTGGAGGCCATGATTCCCGGGATACCGCATCCCGAAGAGATCAGAAGCGGAATAAAGCTCTTTCCTGAAAGTCCGAAGTGACGGAAAATACGGTCCATAACGAATGCGATACGAACCATGTATCCGCAGTCCTCAAGGAGAGACAGGAACAGGAAGAGAATTGCCATCTGCGGTACAAATCCGAGTACCGCGCCGACACCGCCGATAATGCCGTCTACAACAAGCCCTGTCACAAGATCCCCTGCGCCGATCGCGCCAAGCCCGGATGAAACCGCATCCTGAATTGCCACTACAAAAACGTCATTCGTCCAGTCTGTTACAATCGTACCGATTGTCGTAACGGAAATGTAGTACACAACCGCCATAACTATAAGGAAAATCGGAATACCGAGAATACGGTTTGTCACAATCCGGTCGATCTTGTCAGAGACGGTAAGCTGTCCTTTTGCCTTTTTCACAGTAGATGCTACAAGCTTCTGTATGTAATTATAGCGTCCATCGGTAATGATACTTTCCATATCATCATCGTGTACTTTTTCCAGTTCTTTTGCCTCTGTCTCTGCCTGATTTAATACTGCATGTGGAAACTTCTTGTTTTCTTTGACTTTGCTGTCGCGCTCCAGAAGTTTCACCGCATACCATCTTTTCTTGTTTTCACTGATAGAATCCGGCAGCATTCCCTGCACGTCAGAAACCGCTTTTTCAATATCTTCTTCAAAGATTTCTCCCGGAAGCTTGTGTTCGGACTTTTTCGCAACTTTCACGGCTTCGTCAATCACTTCATTCAATCCTGTGCCTTTTAAGGCGGATGTTTCAATAATCGGGCAGCCAATCAGCATGCTCAGTCTTTTTACGTCGATTTTAATATTGTTCTTTGCCAGAAGATCGCTCATGTTTAACGCGATTACAACCGGAATTCCTGTCTCGATGAGCTGTGTTGTCAGATACAGGTTTCTCTCAATGTTTGTCGCGTCTACCAGATCAATAATGACATCCGGATCTTCATTCAGAAGATAATCACGGCTGACAACTTCCTCCAGTGTATATGGTGAAAGAGAATAGATTCCAGGAAGGTCTGTTACGATCACTTCCTCCTTCCCTTTTCTGCTTTTCACCTTTCCTTCTTTTTTCTCAACGGTAACGCCAGGCCAGTTCCCAACGTATTGATTCGCTCCCGTCAAGGCATTGAACATCGTCGTCTTACCACAGTTCGGGTTTCCGGCGAGCGCAATTTTTACTGCCATAAATCCTACCTCCTCAAGTTAGTTTATGTTAACTCATGTTTAAAAAAATATTGTTAGTTTTACTTAACCTGTACACACTCTGCATCATTTTTTCTTACAGAGAGTTCGTATCCCCTCACGGTAATTTCTACCGGGTCTCCAAGAGGCGCTACTTTTCTGATATAAATTTCGCTCCCTTTTGTAATTCCCATATCCATGATCCGGCGCTTATACGCCCCGTCTCCTTCAATTCTGGTTACTACTACTGTTGAACCAACTTCAGCGTCTTTTAATGTCATATTTCTTCTCCTTCCTATAGGTTAAAAACAGCCGGTGTTTTCCGTCAGACTATACCATTATGCGTTTGGCCATTTCTTCATTGATCGCGACTCTGGAATCCTTGATATTTACAATCAGGTTCCCGTTCAATTTGGAAATCACACTGACTTCCGCGTTTTCAACAAATCCGAGTCCCGCAAGAAAGCGTTTTGTTTCCTCAGCTCCGCCCACGCGTTTAATCCAGGCCTTATCACCCTGCTGTAAAAAAATCAATGGCTGCATAGAATCCCCTCCGCTTATTAGAATCTTTTTCCTTCCGGAAAATGGTTAGCATTTTCTAACTGTTATCAAGTTTACTACCACTAACTTCCTTTGTCAAGCATGTGTTTATACTTTTTTAATAATTTAAGAATTTTATGTTTCCTGTTCAATCGGTCATGAATCCGCTTTCTCTTCGGGGCTGTCAAATACATGGTATTTATCAAAAAGACGCTGTAATTACAGACTCCTGTCCATGATTACAACGCCTTTTCCACTGTGTCTGTTTTCTTTGCGGTATCTATCCTACCAAAACGTGGATCGCTTTTTCCAGATCATAAAATTCGGACTGTACTTCCAGATTCTCCACAATCTTAACCTGTGCTTCCTCTGTCAGTGCCAGCACCTGATGCCAGATCCCTTTCTTCAGGCATACCGGCTTGTCCAGTATAAATGCTTCGTATTCTTCCGGATTTTCATGCGTTGCTACCACAAGAACTGTCAGCCCATGCAGCGGTTCAAAACTTTCCCGGGATGTCGGGTGACACTCCATCCGTTGGATTTCTTTGTTTGTATACCGGAACACGGCAAGCCTCCATGGTTCCTTCTCTTCTGTAGTAATAATACAGAATGTTTCTTCTATGCCGGCCGGAAATTCCAGGACCTCTCCATATGGTAAAAATGTTTCTCTTTGAACAGACTGTAATGTTTTCATTCTTCTCCTCCTTCTATTTCAAGGTCATTTTCCGGTATATAAGCGCATTTTGATGATTGGCATCGTATGACAGCGCCTTGTCAAAAAATCCTTCTGCCTTTTGAAGCTCGCCCAGTCCCAGAGAAGAAAGCCCCATTAAATACCAGCAGTGAGCCTTGTTTTTCCTGTTCAGGTCATCTTCAAAAATCAGAAAATCCGGAAGGGAAACCGCAAAATACTCAATCCGCATTTCATCATTCAGATGTTGTTCCCCGTAATCAAGCAGCTTAAAGAACCGTGATCTGGCTTCCTTTTCCTTACCCAGCTCCCGTTTTGCCAGTCCTTGATACAAAATCATATCCGCCGGCTGATCATAGTAATACATTACTCCGGCAGGTTCGATGTCTCCCAGAGAAGCCCGTTCAAAGTATCCGTGCGCCTCCTGCTCTTTTCCAAGCGCCTTATTGCAAATTCCCAGATAATAGTAAATATGATTATCTTTCGTTCCCTCCAGACGTCCTTCTCCAAGATTTTCAGGATACCTGAGCGCCTTCTCAAGATAGTCCTTTGCCTGTCCGTATTCTTTTACATCAATACATTCTTTTGCCATCTCAAGAAGTGCAATCTTATACTGAGTCGTAATTTTTCCTTCTGCTCCTTCCCATGGACGAAATGTGTGGGACATAATTGATTCATATGCTTTCTTGTAGTTTCCGAGCAGATTTTGTAATGTAATATATTTAATCCGTACGTCATCTCTTTCTTCTATGACTTCCGGATGCTTTTCATAATTCTGGATCCGCTGTTCAAACGGGACTTCCAGCTTTTTATATAACTGATCCAGTTCCAGGAACACCCGTGCATCTGTCTCGTCCAGTTCATATGCCCGCTCCAGCTCTTCCTGTGCTCTCGCCGGATCCTTTTTCTTATTATAATAAGCAATCGCCAGATTTCTATGAACCGTCGGGAAACTGTCATCCCGCTTTTCTGATTCCTCCCATAAAGCAACAGCCCGATCAAACTGCAGCTTGTCATAATAAAGATTTCCCAGATAATAGTATGCTTTTGCTCCATCACTGCAGGCTGCGATCGCATCCTTCAATACTGCAATATCTTCCAGCTTGTTCGGGAAACAGTAAAGCGGACTGCACGTTTCAGCTGTTTCATAAACCGCTTTCGCTTCCGTGGTACTGCCCATGCAGTGCAGATAATACCCTTTGTAATAGTAAAGCATCGGCTTTTCTTCCGTACATTGTGCCAGAATCGCAACCGCTTCCTCATAATTTCCGGATTCTGCATAGTCTCTGGCTGCCTGCAAATAGGATTCCCCAAAGTTTCTCATCCGCTTATTCATCTCAGCGAGTGCATCCGGACTGTCCTTTTCCAATAAAGCATTCTCAAACATAGACACAAAGTCGAACGGATCCACCTTCAGATTTTCTTCGATCTGCCGCTTTGCTTCTTCCTGTTTCCCAAGCTTTCGCAATATCACTGCTTTCAGACCTCTTGCTTTGATATTATGCACATTTTTCACCAGCCCCTTGTTGACGAACTCCAACGCAGCCTCATAATGCCCTCTTCCCGACTCAATCGCCGCCAGATAATAAAAGGACATTTCCTGCTGTTCATTTGACCAGGTTGCCTTATAAAATGCGTCAAAAGCTTTTTCCATTTTCCCCTGATAAAACAATGCCAGTCCCAGATTATAGTACGGCTCACTGTCATATGGATTCGGATTTTTCCAGGTCAACCTCTGCAACGCCTTCCGGAAACAGGATTCAGCCTCCTCAAAACATCCTCTTCGCATCAGCAGAAGTCCATATGCGTTATTGATTCGTATATCACCCGGATCCCTTTTTAATCCTTCCAGATAGTATGGATCCGGCAGATACGTCGCATGCCGGTACTGCTCAATGTGCTGTCCGGTGAGGAACAGTTCCTCATTTGTCATAATCTCTTCCGGATCTTTTGCCGCCTCCGCCGGCTTTGCAAGCTCCGGAATTCCAGCATCTTCCGGCCGGTACTCAACAAGCAGCTCTTCTCCTGAAAATACCTGTACTTTGAGATCTGATTCTTTTTCCACCGTAATGTCCAGCACCTTCTCATAAATATCTACCGGCGAGATCATACAACGTTCCGAATAGATTCTTTCTCCTTGTTTTGTCACCACAATTTCCGCGTCATCATATGGCTGTGTACCATATACGCAGACATACAGGCCCTCTTTTCGTACTTCCATATTTAAAGCTGCATGAATCGACGCATTTTTTACCGGTCCGACCTTTTTGTACGGCATGAAATACTGGCAGAAGGTCTTCTCTTCAAACGGCTTTAACCATGTAAAATCCGGCTGATTGTCCGTATATACTCCCGTCATCAGCTCAATATACGGTCCATCCTCGTCCGTCAGATTCCGGTCCCATGCTTTTCCGAATTCCCCGCATCCCCAGGTCCACTGCTTCTTGCCCGGCGAAATGTGGTGGTCTGCCACATGCAGAATTCCAGCCTCTTTCTGATAATCATAGCCTCCCACGAAATCATAGTCAGACTTTTCCGCCATATAAGAAGTTGGCACAGGAATATTTTTATATCGTGAAATGTCAACTCCCTCACTGTAATCGTGTTTATAATACACCCCGTTGGCAATCGGGAAACGGGAAACATCTCTTTTTCCATGATCCATTACCGAATGGACATCCGGCGGAAAGATTGACTGCGTGTAGTCGTTAACCGCAACGGCCGGATTTGCCCACCACAGAAAGGTCTGCGGCAGCGCAGTCCGATTGTAAAGCTGTCCTCTGATTTCAATGTACGCCTTATCCGGATACAGCGTAAATCCTGCAATTCCTTTTGTCCCATACATCTGATCCACATCATTGACAAGAAGCGTCTTACTTCCATCTTCATGTTCCTGAATCAGATAATCTACCGGCATGAATGTCGTCGGCCGGTGATGCTGCGGCCAGTTGAATTCAATTCCTCCGGATATCCATGGTCCCAGAAGTCCGACCAGCGCCGGCTTAATGACACGGTTATAATATACAAAATCATATTCGTTCGTCTTATCATAGGCCCTCTGGATCCGTCCGCCAAGTTCCGGAAGAATCATCACCTTAATATACTGATTCTCAAGAAATACTGCCTTGTAAACTTTATCTGTCTTTTCCTGACTAATCTTTTCTATCGTCGGATAAGGATACACCTTTCCACTGCTGCCCTGATAGACTCTCTTTTCCAGAAACATCGGGTTTTTATCCGGTTCCCCAATCTCGTAAGTAGGAATGACTACCTCTTCTTCCCAGATCTTTACTTTCTCCATATTGATACTCCTCGTCTGCATTTATTATTTTAAGCATATTGTAATATGCATTTTCCGCGAAATCATTATTGTTTCTTGTTCATCTATTTAAAAAAATTGCTGTTTCTTTTGCGTTTTACAGATAATTGCTTTACAATAGCATTAAAAGAAATGGAGGTATCATATGCGTTCTACCGAATTCAAAGTTTCACCTCAGTCAGACTACTATGTCTACACCCCAAGCGCCCTTGCCCGAAAGCTCTACCTCTATCCGCTCCTGACCGGATATTTTATCTATGAGCCGGGTTATTTCATAGAAAGAAATCATTTTGACAATTTTCTGATCATGTATATTTCAAAAGGAACCTGCACTGTTTCGGCTGGCTCACAATCCTATACCGCCTCAGCCGGACAGTTTGTTCTGCTGGACTGCTACCACCCTCACAGCTATGGCAGTGAGGATTCCTGGGAGGCTGTCTGGCTGCATTTTGACGGTCCTCTCGCCCGCGCTTACCATGATGAAATTCTGTCTGAATGCGGTCCTGTTATTGCCCCTGCGCATCCGGAAGTTCCAGGCGGCCTGCTCTCCCGGATTTATGAAATATTCCGCACTTCTTCTCCGCTGGAAGAACATGCTCTCTCCGATTATATTACCCGTATTTTAAACAGTCTTCTCTTTTCCGGGCAGAGCAAAAAGAGAAGCGCCCTTCGCACTTCCTCTATTACGGATACCATCACCTATATAAATGAACACTTTCATGAATCCCTCACGCTGACTACACTTGCAAAACAGGCGAATGTCAGTCCATACCATTTCACAAGGATCTTCGCAAAAGAAACCGGGATGACACCCCACCATTATCTGATCGCCACCCGGATTTCCGCAGCAAAATTTCTTTTAAAATCTTCCGGCACTTCCATAAAAGAAATTGCGTTTCGTACAGGATTTCAGAGCGAAACCAGTTTTTGTAATACCTTCAAAAAATGGGAAGGATGCACTCCAAGCCAGTATCGCTCAAGCGGCACCCTCTCCCCTTCCGCCTTCTGAACATAAAAATCGGGAATGATTCCAATAAACCATTCCCGATTTAATAAAGTTTCTTTATTTTATTCTGCCTGAGGCACCTTTTGTTCCCCTGCTTTCTTTTTCCACAGGTTCACGACAATAATTCCCGTACATACCAGCAACAGTGCCAGCAGATTTTTTGCGGAAAATGCCTGGCCACCTTCTCCAAGAAGCAACGCTGATAAGAGTACCCCGATTACCGGATTGGTGAAGCCGTAAATCGCTACGCGGGACACCGGATTGTATTTCAGAAGAATACCCCAGAGCGCATAAGCCATGGCGGATAAAAATCCGAGATACAAAAGCAGAAGGGATGACTGTAAGGTAAATCCTGACAACCGTCCGCCTGTTGCAAATCCAAGCACGGAAAGGATCAGTCCTCCCACAAGGAACTGATAGCCGCTTAACATGACCGGATCATCCTGCTGCGAATATTTCTTCAGATAGATAGATGAGATCGCATAAAATAATGCCGCAATAAAGACAAATCCCTCTCCATTAAGGTGCATCTGTGTTCCGATGGAACCCCCTCCAAGATTTGCTACAACGACACCGGCAAGACCGATCACACACCCGATCATGGTCGGAAGCGTCATTTTTTCCTGGCGGAAGATGAAGCAGGCAATCAGAATCGTAAGAAGACTGTTTGTTCCCGTGATGATCGATCCGGTCACCCCGCTTGAGTGTGCCAGTCCGACATAGAAGAAGAGGTACTGGATGACCGTCTGCATCATACACAGCTTCAGAATATTTCCAATGGAACTGTTTTTCGGAAGCAGTACTCTTCTTTCTATGATGCTTTCAAATACAATGCTCAGCACGCCGGCAAGTGTAAATCTCACCCCCGCAAATAAAATCTGTGTGCTGACATCATCCGCGGCGATATTCAACAGCTTATATCCGATTTTAATGCACGGAAAAGCACTTCCCCACAACGCACAGCTGATGATGGCCCCGATGGCCACCACCCATCCGTTGGTCAAAAGCTTTTCTTTTTTCATGTTGTTTTTTCCTCATTCCTATTTCTTTTTCTTCAGCATTTCCTGTACCTGCTTTAACGCTTCGGCATATCTCTTCGATACCGTATTCGGATTTCGGTGCAGCAGTCTTGCGGAACGTCTTGCCGCCCGGTTCGTCAAAGAGCCGATGTTCTTAAATTCCTGCTCGATCTGTGTTTTAATTTTCTGAAGCTCTTCCCGCTTCTCCAGACCGGCATCTATGGACTCGTTGACTCTGTCAATAAGCTCCACAAGCATCATACGACGGTTTTCTCTCTGCCGTTCGATCATTCCTTCCAGGAATTCTTTCCGGGACATCTTTCGTTCTTCCCGTTTCATCTGATACTGCATCAGTCCATCCTCCGCAAATGCGGAAACAACTTCGAGACGCTTCTGCAGTCTTTGGATTTTTTCATTGCTGTCACTTAACCGGATCAGCATATCCCTCAGATCCATTGCCTCGCCGAATGACAGGGTAAAGTCTGCAGCAAACGCAGAGGAGCAAAGGACAGTTACCGCTTCTGCAATCCGTTCCGGAATCTGAAGGACAGCATTTTCGATCGGTACATGGATCACCCGCACAAGAAGCACAGAAAACACACCCCAGCCAAGCGAAACCGGGAGACAGATATAGCCCTTCAGATTCAGCGGCATATGGCTGTAGTCCCAGTACCGTACCCGGAAAAGCCGCTCCATGCAGGCCCCTGTCACGTATTCCAGAATGGTTGCCCCTGTCATTCCGAAAATAAATATCAGAATCACCTGATCTCTTACTCCAATTGTACATAAAAGCACGATAATCGCACCGCTTCCATAAATGGGCAGCATCGGTCCGTGCAGGAATCCTCTGTTAATCCATTCCCTCTTCTTTATGGAAACATAGCAGCTCTCCCATACCCATCCGAGAAAACAGTAAATGAAGAAAAACAGCAGCCACTGAATAAAGGTATATTGATAGGTCAATCGCATTTTCCTCCTTATTAATTGTCAACCCCGTTTTTTCCGCACAGATCACTTAAACAGCATTTGTCACAGTACGGCTTTGTTCTTGCTGTACAGACATCCCGCCCATGGTAAACAAGACGGTGGCAGAAACTGCTCCCCTCTTCCGGCGGCACCAGTTTCCAGAGCTCCATCTCTACTTTTTTCGGCTCCTTGATGCCATCCACAATACCGATTCTGTTTACCAGACGAATACAATGCGTGTCGGTCACAATGGCAGGTTTTCCGAAGACGTCTCCCATAATCAGGTTTGCACTTTTTCTGCCGACACCCGGGAGTTTCAACAGGGCGTCAAAATCGTCCGGAACCTGTCCGCCGTACTCGTCTCTCAGGATCTTCATACAGGCGCTGATATCTCTTGCCTTACTCTTTCCTAATCCACACGGACGCACAATTTCTTCAATCTTTTCCACAGGTGCATCCGCCACTGCGTTGATATCCGGATATTGGGCATACAGATCCTGCACCACCACATTGACTCTCGCATCGGTGCACTGTGCCGCCAGCCGGACACTGATCAGAAGCTTCCACGCCTCATTGTAATCCAGCGTGCAGTCCGCGTCCGGATATTCTTTTCTCAATCTTTCAATTACTTCTAATGTCAGCTCTTTTTTGGTCATTTTTTCACTCCATTTTATTCTTCTGTCGTTGAAAAAAGAAGAGAGAGATGTTCCGGATTTTCATAATCCTTGCTGTATCCGTCATCATGATAATATTCATAAGATGCCATCTCATTTTGCACAAATTTCAAAAGCTCCAGATGCTCAAAATCAATGTCCTGCGTACACTGTGCCGGTTTTGCCAGCGGAATCAGCGTATCCGGACGCATGAAAAATACAACATCTGTCAGTTCCACATCGATGTACTGATGTCCTGCCGGACGGATCTCTGTCTCCATCGTTCCGTCCTCCTTAAAGCGTACCATCTTCATCGTCTCAGGCAGGTAAACATAACGCCCTCTCGCGTTCTGCTCATAGACCGGGGCAAGCATCAGCTCATTGCCAAGAAGCAGCTGATCCTCCACCTGAGCGGCATACTTATCGTCCGGATAATCAAAGGCCAGCGGGCGGAACATCATTTCGCCGCGGAGCGCCGCTTTCATATATTCACTGTAAAGATACGGGATAAGCCGGTATCTCAGTCCGATCACATGCCGGAATCCTGCTGTATTTCCAAACCGGTAGACTTCCTGCTCCCTTGTTCCCGCGGCGGAATGGTTCCGCATGAGCGGCGTGAAAATGCCGAACTCCAGCCAGCGCATCAGAAGTTCCTCTGTCGTATCTGCGCCGAATCCGCCCAGATCCGCTCCTGTATAGAGGAAACCGCACATATTCAAAGACGGCATCATCTTGATATTTAAAAGCAGGTGGAACCACCAGGACTTGTTGTCACCCTGCCAGATTCCGCCATACCGGTGCATACCGATATAGGAAGAACGAGAAAACATGAGAATTCTCTTGTCCGGTTCCAGACGTTCAAACGCTTCTCCTGCCGCCTTTGTCATATTGTATCCAAACAGGTTGTGCACCCGGTCATGGCGCACCCGGACACCGTCCATATCATGGTAAAATGCTTTATAGTCTTCCGGATTGTTGGAAAGGCCTCCCACAAGCCCCTGGAATTCAGAGAAACTGTCCAGATCCAGATTTTTTCCTTTATAGGTATCGATTTTTTCCATGACCGCCTTCAGGCTGTCCTCCGTATAAAAGATGGACGGCTCATTCATGTCGTTCCAGAAGCCCTCGATCCCCTGATCCAGAAGAAAACGGTACTGATCTCCAAACCAGTTACGCGCCTCGGTATTGAGCATATCCGGGAATAAGGCTCTGCCCGGCCAGACTGCTGCCACAAACGGAGTCCCGTCTTCTTTTTTGCAGAAGTATCCCTTCTCGATTCCCTCTTCATATACCGGATATCCCTTTTCTTCCTTCACGCCGGCATCGATAATCGGTACCAGGTGAATGTTTTCCTTCTTCATTTCTTCTACAAAGTCTGGAAAATCCGGAAATGTTTCCTGATTGAGGGTAAAATCCTTATACCGCTCCATATAATCGATATCCAGATATACGCTGTCCAACGGAATCTGAAGATCCCGGTACGCTTTCACCACTTCCCGGACATCATCCTCACTCCGGTATCCCCAGCGGCTCTGTCCATATCCAAATGCCCACAGCGGCGGAATGTAACTGCGTCCGATCATTTTCCGGAACTGCTTTACAATATCTTTCACATCCATGCCTGTAATCACGTAAACATCCAGATTCCAGTCCGATGCCTGAATTTTCAGTTCCTCCATCTTCGTATATCCAATATCAAAACTTACAATTCCCGGATAGTCCACGAAAACGCCAAACGTCTCCGAACCGTCCACTACAAAAAAGTTATGGGCAGCATAAAGAGAACGCTTTTCTTCCATATGATTCGGGTCATCCGTACATTTGCTTTCATAGATCCATCCACGCTTGTTGATTCCGCGCAGATTTTCCCCCAGTCCGTATACCCGGTCGTGTTCCGCCATCCGGTATGTCAAAGTCATCTGTTCTTCATCTACCACAAAAAAAGGAAGCGCTCCCGCCTCGATCTCTGGCTTTTCCGGCACCGCACCGGTTTCAATGCAGCTTCCATATGTATATCTGCTGATCATACTCTTTCTTCCTTTCTTCTCATAATTTCATACTCCTATCTAATCACTGTTTTTTCCTGTTGTCAAACGGAAACTGCAATTTTAGAATAAAAATCCCCCGGACTTTCATCCGAGGGATTTCATTTGCTTTTCTTATTCTTCCGGAACTACGATCAGATCTTTTGTGAAGTGGTTCAGTACTTCGCATCCGTCCTCTGTTACGATAACAAGGTCTTCGATACGAACACCGATTCCTTCGTCCATCAGGTAGATACCCGGTTCGATGGAGAATACCTGTCCAACCTGGATGATGTCTTCGTTTACAGAAGAAACATCGCCGTATTCATGGTCTTCCATACCGATGGAATGTCCTGTTCTGTGTGTGAAGTATTCGCCATATCCTTTTTCTGTGATGTAGTTACGGCAGGCAAGGTCAACGTCACACATTCTTGCGCCCGGTTTTACAGCATCGATACCTCTCTGCTGAGCTTCTTTTACGATCTCGTATACTTCTCTTGCTTTATCAGATACTTCTCCGATGAAGACTGTTCTTGTCATATCTGAGCAGTAATCATTTAAGATACCGCCGATATCAAGTACAACGCTGTCTCCACGTTTTCCTTTTGTATCATCTGTTACATGATGCGGATCTGCACCGGATTTTCCATATGCTGTGATCGGGTCAAAGGAAACTCCTGAATGACCTGTAGCCGCATACATTTCGCGAACTTTTGCATTCAGTTCGTTTTCTGTGTATCCTTTTACTACAAGCGGAATCAGCTCTTCCATAATCTTGTCGTTTGCAAGGGAAGCTTCTCTCATCAGCTGCTGCTCATGCTCGTCTTTTACCATTCTTACATAGTCAACGATCATAGAACCGTTAAGGAATTTGCTTCCTGCGCCTAATTCCTGAAGTCTGAGAAGGAATCTTGCAGGCCATACTTTATCAATTCCGATCGGTTTGTCTTTTTCAACAAACTGGCTTAAGATTTCAACTGCATCCTCTACATCATCATACCAAACAAGCTCAACACCAAGATCTTTTTCCTGTGGGAATAACTTATTAATTACAAGTTTGTGATTTCCGTTTACATTCAGGTAAAGAGCTAACATTCTTTCGCCCGGATGAATCCACTTACCTGTTAAGTAATAAATTGTCGGAGGATCGGAAATGATCATCTGCGGCATTCCCTGCTCTTCCATCTTTGTTAAGATTCTTCCTAATTTTGCTTGATCCATTGCTAATACCCCACTTTCAATATGTTTTTATCTAGCTGATATTATTATAATCTTGTCATATATAAAAGTCAATCATGGGGATGTCCTGAAAGCACTTTCAGAACACCAAAAGCGTTACTCTTTAAAGAGCTCCACTCCGTTCGTCCGGATTACATTCTGGTACCAGTAGAAACTGTCTTTTTTATAGCGGTTTAAGGTACCGCCTTCCTCTTCTTCCCGGTCCACATAGACGAATCCATATCTCTTCTGATATCCGTTCAGCCAGCTTAAGAGGTCGGTGAAGGACCAGGTGCAGTATGCAAGGACCTGACATCCTTCTTCGATCGCTTCTCCCAGCGCCTTGATATGCTCTTTCAGATAGCAGATCCGGTACTCATCGTGAATCTCATTTTCTTCTGTTTTCTTGTCAAATGCGCCAAGTCCGTTTTCGGAAATGATAATCGGAAGTCCATAGCGGCTTGTAATTTCACGGCAGCAGAACCACAGTCCCGATGGATCAATGCTCCAGTCCCAGTCGGTTGTCAGAAGATATGGATTTGCAGGATTCTTATAGATTCCCTGAATTCCCACTTCCTGAGCAGATCCTTTGACACCGCTTGTATTCATCGTTCCGTACGGTGTTACACCGTCTATCGGATTGTATTCACAGACACAGCTCTGATAGTAATTTACGCCCATGAAGGTGATCTCTTTAGCCGCCTTTCTTAAGATCTCCTCATCGCCTTCAGCCATGTCCGGTGCGAATCCTTTCTTTTTTAAATAAGTAAGAGCAGCAATCGGATAACGTCCATATGCATAAACATCCATCCACCAGTAATTTTTCAGATCATCGTAATTTGCTTTTGCCATGGCATTGATGGGTTTACAGTCCAGTGCATAGGACGGGGTATATGCAAAACTTGCACCGATCTCGCCTTTTCCGCCCATCTCCCGGTAGGCAAGCACAGTTTTTGCATGAGCCATAAAAGCATGGTGATTCACCTGATAAAACATTTTCTGGTCATCAAATTTTCCAGGCGGATGCTGTGCAGTGAGCCATCCAAGGGAAGTGAAAATATTCTGCTCATTCAGTGTAATCCAGTATTTCACTTTATCTCCAAATCGTGTGAACAGTGTCTTTGCATAATTGACAAAGTCATCGATAATCTGCGGGCTTTCCCATCCCTGATAAGCGTCCACAAGTGCCTGAGGAAGATCCCAGTGGTAGATCGTCACCATTGGTTCGATCCGGTATTTCAGACATTCATCAATGATATTCTGGTAAAAGGCAACGCCTTCCTCATTAACTTTCCCTTTTCCTTCCGGGTAGATTCTTGCCCAGGAGATGGAAAAGCGGTAGGTCTTCAGTCCCATTTCTGCCATCAATGCAATATCCTCTTTGTATCTGTGATAATGATCAACCGCCACATCGCCTGTCGTCGCTTTAAATGTCTTTCCAGGAATACGTACGAATGTATCCCAGTTTGTTACGCCTTTTCCGCCTTCTCTCCAACCGCCTTCAATCTGGTATGCGGCAGATGCGCTGCCCCATAAAAATCCTTCCGGAAATCCGGCTGCTTTCATCTGTTCCATTGCCTTTCCTCCTGCTTTCTTTTCTTATTTAATTACTAAAATCTCATCCAGTTCTTTCACCGGCCCGGTCACGTCAGCCTCCACGTCTTTGAATTTATCTGTGTTGGAGACGATAATCGGAGTCGTAATGTCATATCCTGCTTTGACAATTTCATCTTTGTCAAATTCCAGAATCACTTCTCCTTTTTTCACCTTGTCTCCGGATGACTTTTTCGGGTAGAAATATTTCCCTTCCAGATTTACAGTATCCATTCCAACGTGAATCAGAAGTTCTACCCCGTCTTCACTTGTCATTCCAACTGCATGTCCAGTCTCAAACATCACGTCAATCCGCCCGTCGAACGGCGCTCTCACTTCTCCTTTTTCCGGGATCACCGCTGTTCCTTTTCCGAGGATTCCCTGTGAAAATGTCGCATCTTTTACCTCTTCCAGCGGAATACATTCTCCCTGCATCGGGCTGGATACGTGAATTTCTTCTCCTTCTTCAAGGAGTTTCTCTTCCAGTGCTTCCTCTTTTACATCCGTTTCCATTGTCACTTCATCCAGATCATCGTCCTCATCCACAATATCCTCAAATCCGATAATCATTGTTGCAATAAATGTCACTACAACTGTCAGGAGAATCGTAAGTGCTGCGATCAGAAGGCTGGATGCCCGGTCTTCCTCTACATACTGTACAATCGTTACAATCGCCGGTGTTGCAATACCAAAGCATTTCATCTGGAAGAATCCGCCGAACAGTCCTCCTACAGCCGCTCCAATACATGCGCCAAGCATCGGCCGTTTCAGACGAAGTGTTACGCCGTAAAGAGCAGGCTCCGTAATTCCGGCAAACAGTGCGGAAAATGCGGAAGAACCGGCAATCTGTTTGAAATCTTTGTTTTTACTTTTGATGGATACTGCAAGCGCCGCCGTACCCTGTGCCATGTTGGAGCAGAGTTCTCCGATACAGATAAAGTTTTCATATCCTGTTGTCGCGATCATTCCAAGCTTGATCGGTGTAAATGCATGGTGCATTCCTGCCATCACGACAAACGGATAGATACCGGCTACAATACCGATTGCGATAAATCCAAGCTTGTCGTGAACAAAGTATACCGCGTCAGACAATACATTTCCGAAAATAGCCCCAAGAGGTCCTAACACGATCAGTGCAATCGGTGCTTCAATCAGTACGACCAGCATCGGTTTTAAGAAGTTCTTTGTCACCACAGGAGTAATCTTGTCTACCAGTTTTTCCACATATTTCAGCGACCACACCGCAAGGATAATCGGAATAACCGAGTAGGAATAAGATGCATACGTTACCGGGATGAATCCCAGAAATTTTACTATTTCGCCTGCTTCATTTGCCTCGCTCATCAGAGAAATAAAATTCGGATGCAGCATAATCAGTGCGATACTTGCCGCATAATACATATTGGTGCCGAATTTCTTGGATGCGGAAATCGCAATCAGCACCGGCATAAAGAAGAATGCACCATCACCCATTACACTTAACAGATTGTAGGTATCTCCTTCAGTACTCAGCACTCCAATCATCGGAAGGAGCGTTAAAAGTACCTTGATCATTGCCGCGCCGATGATGGCCGGAATAACCGGAGCCATAATGCCGGAAATCGTATCCATCAGCATGGAAACCACATTCTTTTTCTCTTTCTTCTCCGGCGCCTTTTTCGGAGCCTCACTTGAGAAATTGCCAAGCTTATTGAGCTCTGCATATACATTGGCTACATCATTTCCAATAATGATCTGATACTGGCCCGCCTTCTTCATGACGCCCATAACGCCTTTTGTCTTTTTTACCGCCTCATCATCTACGATGGACTCATCTTTCAGTGTGAATCGAAGTCTTGTCATACAATGTACAAGACTGATTACATTTTCTTTTCCCCCTACACGCTGCAGGATTTTTTTGGCTACACTTGCGTAATCCATGTCTTCACCTCTTCATATCATATTTGATAACTCCGGAATTTCCCGGAAAATACAAAGACCTGACCACAAAAGCACGTACATTCCCGGGATGTACGCTCTTTTTGCGGTCAGGTCTTGCTTAACTGAATAATAACAAACCTGTGAACTACTCTTGTTGTTCATCCAATATTCTTTTTATATGAATCAGCAGATACAGCTCTTCATCAATACTAAGCCTGTACCCGTACTGCTTTTCGATAAACTGTGCCACTTTTTCCACGCCGGTATATGCCCGGCTGTTCTGCACTACCATGGCACGGTAGATTTCCTCCATGCTGTCCTTATACACTTCGCCGTCCATAACCCGGGCGGAAAAGAACTTCAAATGTGTCAGAAATCTCTGATAGGATACGGAATCCTCATCGAAATCAATCTTAAAATGCATTTTTACAATCTTGATAATTGCATTGATCAGTTCTGTAATCTTCTGCACATCTGAAACTTCACTTGTCTCGAACTCGGAAGATACGATATGCATGGCAATAAATGCCGCCTCATCTTCTCCAAGATCAATCCCTGTCTTTTTCTCAATCCATTCGATTGCCTGACAGCCGATCCGGTACTCCTGAGGGTAAAACTTCCTGATCTCATGACGCATCATGTTTTTCAGGCTGATCCCGTTCTGATAACGCTCGACTGCGGAATTGATATGATCAGTCAGCGTTACATACAAAGTATCCCGGACTTTCAATCCCGCATTTCTCGCCGAAACCACGACTTTCCCGGCCGTCTCCAGATACTTCTCCGAAACCTCCCGAACCACCTGCTGAAGCCGGTGATTATCTTCTTCACTTTGCAGGCAGTAAATCTTCTCTACAAGAGATTTATCCAGTTCCTCGCCATTTTTCTTTTTAAATCCAATACCGGCACCGGTGATGATGATTTCCTTTCCCTGCCGGTCTGTCGATACGACCGCGTTCGTGTTTAGAACTCTGACAATTTTCACTTGCTCTCATCCCTTCCGGTAAGCGGCGAAACAGCGAAGTACTTTGATGCAAAATAAAAAACTGCCTACAATACCAGTCCATCAGTATTATAAACAGTCTTGCTTACCATTACGTAATAACAAACTTCATTTACGTATCTATATTATCAGCTTCAGCTTCATTTGTCCACTATAAATTTTCTTTTCATCATTTATCATAATTTTATTTCTTTATTTTTAGGC
Source organism: Pseudoflavonifractor sp. BSD2780061688st1 E11 (assembly GCF_005844125.1). Taxonomy (NCBI): domain Bacteria; kingdom Bacillati; phylum Bacillota; class Clostridia; order Eubacteriales; family Oscillospiraceae; genus Pseudoflavonifractor; species Pseudoflavonifractor sp. BSD2780061688st1 E11. The sequence continues at coordinate 16,352 of NZ_SPHM01000011.1, read as the reverse complement.
AAAACATCCAAAAAAATTTCCCACAATCTTTTTGGATTTTTCCTATAATATCTAGTATAATCATAAATAACCGACTAAGGAGGATAAACACATTATGAAACTGCTTGCACTTGACATGGACGGAACCTGTCTGAATTCCTACAGTAAAATCAGTCCGACGACAATGGATGCGTTATACCTTGCCCGGACATCGGGGATTGAGATTGTCCCTACTACCGGACGCGCGCTCTCCTGTATTCCGCATCAGCTCAGGAAAACGGGCCTGTTCCGCTATGTCATCTCCTCCAACGGCGCTGTTGCCGTAGATCTGAAAGAACGAAAGACTCTCTTCCGTGCTCTCATGCCTTACGAAGCAGCGGCGACAATTATTGAATCCTGCCAGGGGCCGGATCTGAAAATGGCGGCACATATCCGCCATGATTATCTATTGCAGGGTCAGCTTCTGCCTTTCTTCGGACATCTGATCTATGGCCGTGACGCCTCCCAGGCAAGGGCGGTGCCGGATCTTGCAGAATTTATCCGAAGCCGGCACGCGGACGTGGAGGAGCTGCAGTTTTTCCTTCTCACAAAAAAAGCCAGGGAACGTACCAGACGCATCGTGTCTGAGTTCCCTGAGCTTTCTTCTGCCCGCACATCGTATTATGCGGAAATTTATTCCTCCAATGCCACCAAGGGCACTGCCCTTTCAGCCGTGGCAGACTATCTTTCTGTCTCAAAGGACGAGATTGCCTGCATCGGTGACGGTGAAAATGATATCACCATGTTTCAGGCATCCGGACTGCGCTTTGCGATGGGGAATGCCGTACCGGCCTTAAGATCCATGGCCGATGTTGTTGTTTCCTCCAACAACCACGACGGTGTTGCCGAGGCTGTGCGTTCCCTGCTTACAGCTTTTTTATGAACAGTGCCCGGATCGCATTCAGCACTGCCAGAATCATAACCCCGACATCCGCAAAAATAGCCAGCCACATATTTGCGATTCCTACCGCTCCCAGAAGCAGGCAGATTAGCTTAATACCGATGGCAAATACAATATTCTGGTAAACAATCCGCAGGCATTTCCGGGATATCCGGATCGCCTTTGCAATCTTCATCGGATCATCATCCATCAGCACTACATCCGCCGCCTCGATCGCTGCATCCGATCCCATGGCTCCCATGGCGATTCCGATATCCGCACGTCCCAGAACCGGGGCGTCATTGATTCCGTCGCCCACAAATACCAATGCCGATTTTTCCGGTTTTTCCTTTAAAAGCTTTTCCACTATTTTTACCTTATCCGCAGGAAGCAGTTCACTGTAAACCATATCGATTCCAAGCTCTGCAGCCACTTTATCCGCCACTTTTGCAGCATCTCCGGTCAGCATCACTGTTTTTGTGACCCCTGCTTTTTTCAATGTCTGTACAGCCTCTTTGGCATGCGGCTTCACAATATCCGAAATCACGATATGACCTGCATACGCGCCGTCTACCGCCATATGGATAATCGTTCCGGCCAGATGGCAGTTCTGATAAGGAATTCCCAGATGCTCCATGAGCTTGTCATTTCCCGCCGCCACTTCCACACCGTCCACACGGGCCGTCACACCGTTGCCGCTGATCTCCTGAATGCCCTCTACTCGGGACCGGTCGATCGGTTTCCCGTAAGCATTCTGCAGACTCCTGCTGATCGGGTGGGAAGACGCACTCTCCGCAAGAGCCGCATATTCGAGCAGTTTTTCCTCCTCCATGGAATTGTGATGAATGGCATTGACTTCAAAGACACCTTTCGTCAGTGTCCCGGTCTTGTCAAAGACCACGGTCTTTGTCCGGGAAAGTGTTTCCAGATAATTGGAACCCTTTACGAGAACCCCTGCATTACCTGCCCCTCCGATTCCTGCGAAGAAGCTAAGTGGAATACTGATCACAAGGGCACACGGACAGCTGATGACGAGGAAGGTAAGCGCCCGGTAGATCCAGGTTCCCCAGTCCGCCGGAAGCCCCATGAAAAGCATCCGGACAAGCGGCGGCAGGAACGCAAGTGCCAGTGCCGCATAGCAGACCGCAGGCGTATAGACCCGGGCAAATCTGGAGATAAAATCTTCCGAACGGGATTTCCGGGAACTTGCATTCTCCACCAGATCCAGAATCTTCGATACCGTAGACTCTCCAAATTCTTTTGTGGTCCGGATTTTCAGAACGCCTGTCATGTTAATACATCCACTGATAATCTCATCCCCTGCTTTCGCATCTTTTGGAAGACTTTCTCCTGTCAGCGCACTGGTATTTAAAGTGGAGTTCCCCTCTACAATAATACCGTCAAGGGGTACCTTTTCTCCAGGCTGAACTACAATCGTACTTCCAATTTCTACATCATACGGATCTACTTTTTCCAGTTTTCCGTCTCTTTCCATATTGGCGTAATCCGGACGGATATCCATCAGCTCGCTGATATTGCGCCGGCTTTTTCCGACCGCATAGCTCTGGAACCACTCTCCAATCTGGTAGAAGAGCATGACGGCGATGGCCTCCGTATAATCTCCGCTCCTTTCATAAAGTGCCAGAGCAATGGCTCCGATCGTTGCCACTGCCATCAGGAAACACTCGTCAAACACCTGGCCGTTCCGGATCCCTTTGAATGCCTTCAGTAAAATATCATAACCGATCACAAGATACGGGATCAGGTACAGTACAAACCGGAACCAGCCTTCTGCCGGGACAAAATTCAGTCCGACAAGAAGCAGGGCCGCAATCAAAATCCGCACCAGCATGATTTTCTGTTTTTTTGTCATAGTAATTCCCTTCTTTCATTTTTATATATGCTCATATATTCATATATTATTCTTAAGAAATGCACCGCAGAATCTTTCTTGTAAATCTACGGTGCACTTATTCAAAAACGAACATTTTAAAGAAAGATCTCACAGTCAGCCTCTACCTTTTTGCAGTTTTTGAGGACTTCCTGCATCACTTCCTTCGGATTCTGTCCATCTTCAAACTCAACATTCATCTTCAGCAGCATAAAATTAACAACAGCATCTTTTACACCTGGAGTCTTCTTTGCCGCAGCTTCCATTTTATTTGCGCAGTTCGCACAGTCTACTTCGATCTTATAACTTCTTTTCATGATTCTACATCCTTTCTGTTACTCTTGCTTAATTAAACAACTGTTTAATCGTTTGTCTTTATGATAGCATATCTTCCTTTCAGGTCAATAATCATCTCAAATTCCCTTCCAAACCGGCTAAATCTATTTCCTTTTGGGCAAATTCCTTCTTCTTCACGGAAATTTCTTCTGCCTTGTTTTCTTTCGTTCATGCTGTTATAGTAAAAATAGCATCAAAGGAGGAATCGCTTATGAAAACTTTACCACATGATCACGGCCAGACATTTGAACACATGCCGGATCAGATTCCAAATCCGGAAGACTTTCAGATTGTCGCGGATCTGTTCAAACAGATGAGCGATCAGAGCCGGATCCGGATTTTCTGGCTTTTATGCCACTGCGAGGAATGTGTCATCAATATCTCCTCGCTTGTAGAAATGAGCAGCCCGGCAGTCTCCCACCATCTGAAACAGTTAAAAATCACCGGACTGATTGTCAGCCGGCGGGAAGGAAAAGAAGTCTATTATAAAGCGGCCGACACGGTACAGGCTCAACTGCTTCATCACATGATCGAGCAGGTGATCCAGATTTCCTGTCCTTCTTCCTCACCCAGTCATAAAGAGGGGAAATAGAATATGAAACATGAGCCATTCATTCAGATCGAATCTATTTTATGCGATATTCCAAACGGTTCCCTTGTTCTTGAACAGCACACGGATGATCATCAGGGAAGCAACCTGTTTACAGAGCAGTTCGAATCACAGACGTCCGGAAAAGGGAAACTGGAGATCTATCCTGTTTTTCCCGGCATCCTGCTTTCTCTCGACTGGTTTCTGGCAGATCAGGTCTCTTTCCGGCATGGTGCCAACCGTCATATTCTTGAAATTACCCACTGCCGTTTCGGCCGAATCGGTTGGAATTTCAAAAGTGGAACCTCCGTCTACCTCGGAAGCGGGGATCTGTCCCTGCACAGTACAGACTGCTGTGCAGATTCTGTTATGACATTTCCGCTTGGTTACTGCGAAGGGATCAGTATTTTTATCAATCTGAAAGAACTTTCTTTGCACATGCCTCCGATTTTACGGGACATAATGCTGGATCCGGACCTTCTATATCGATGGTTCTGTCTGCCGGAGACCCCGGCCGTTCTTCCGTCCGGGCCGGATATTGACGTCATTTTCCGCCCATTATACGGACTTCCAGAACAGCTCCGCATGCCATATTTTAAATTGAAAGTTCAGGAACTGCTTCTCTATTTATACCGCCTGTCCCCGGAGATCTCGGCCCCTGCCCAGGTCCAGTCCCGGCAGGCCGCACTGATGCAGGAGATCCATCATCAGCTTACGGAACACCTGGACCGCCGGTATACGATTGAAGAGCTGTCCCGCCAGTATCTGATCAACACTTCCTCGCTCAAAGAAATTTTTAAAGGCGTTTACGGAATGCCCATTGCAACTTATATGAAAGAATTCCGGATCCGCAAGGCGATGGAACTTCTGCAGCAGACAGACGATAGCATTGCCGAGATTGCCGCAAAAGTAGGATACGAAACACAGGGGAAATTCGCCAAGGCATTTAAAGAATTTACCAATCTGACACCGAGCAGTTATCGAAAAAAATACAGAGAAGGAAATTTTATCCAGCAGAAGCGGACAGACGTATGAAAACGTCTGTCCGTTTTTCTACTTCTTCCATTTGGACTAATTTTATTTCTGATTGGGCAAGTCAAACTTTTTGTTTTGGATTATACTAAAGCCACACAGATACTCATACCCCGTATATGTGTATTTGTTTCCTCATAAGAATATACATGGTCGTGATGCGGCGGTTTTATTCCAGCCGTGCGGCCAGAAAGGAGAATAGATATGCAGGAAAAATACAATGTGACCGGCATGAGCTGTGCTGCCTGCTCTTCCCGTGTGGAAAAAGCAGTCTCGGCTCTTCCCGGCATGAAAGAGTGTTCGGTCAACCTCTTAAAAAACAGCATGGTCGTCAACTACGATGACCAGACTTTGACCGGAGCCGATATTATTCAGGCAGTCGAGAAGGCCGGATACGGTGCTTCCTTGCAGGCGGACGGTCAGAAGAAAACTTCTGCCGCCACGGTGCAGTCCTCATCTTCCATTGCCGCGAAAAAAGAATATGAGAGCATGAAACGAAGAGTGATCTGGTCCTTTATCTTCACGGTTCCACTGTTTTATCTTTCCATGGGACATATGATGGGCTGGCCGCTGCCGGGCATCTTCCTTGGCACGGAAAATTCCATGATCTTCGCCTTTACCCAGTTTCTGCTCCTGATTCCGGTCGTATTTATCAACTTCAAATACTATCGTGTCGGGTTTAAGACACTGATTCACAGATCCCCGAATATGGATTCCCTGATCGCTCTCGGATCCGGTGCCTCTCTCGTATACGGCATCTATGCATTGTACAAGATCGCATTCGGTCTCGGACACGGGGATATTGCAATGGTGCATCAGTTTTCCCACGACCTGTACTTTGAGGGTGCAGGCACGATCCTGACGCTGATCACCCTCGGCAAGTTTTTCGAGGCACGTGCAAAAGGCAGGACTTCCGATGCCATCAACAAGCTTCTGAACCTCGCCCCGAAAACCGCAACCGTCATCCGTGACGGCGTGGAATCTACAATTCCGGTGGAAGAACTGGAAAAAGGTGATATACTGATTGTAAAGGCCGGCGAATCCATCCCGGTGGATGGAATCCTGACGGAAGGCTCCGCCTCCATTGATGAATCCGCCATTACCGGAGAAAGTATTCCTGTTGACAAGCAGGCCGGAGACAAAGTCATTGGTGCAACCGTCAATAAGAGCGGATACTTCAAAATGCAGGCAACCAAAGTCGGTGACGAAACCGCTCTTGCACAGATTATCCGTCTTGTGGATGAAGCGACCAGTTCCAAGGCTCCGATCGCAAAGCTTGCAGATAAGGTAGCCGGCGTTTTCGTCCCGATTGTCATTACCATTGCCATTGTTTCCGCTGTTGTCTGGATGATCCTGGGAGCATCCTTTGAATTTGCGCTGACCATCGCCGTTTCCGTTCTGGTTGTCTCCTGTCCATGTGCGCTTGGACTTGCGACTCCGACCGCAATCATGGTCGGCACCGGCCGCGGCGCCACAAACGGAATTCTGATCAAGTCCGCAGAGGCGCTGGAAACCGCCCACTCGATCCAGACGGTTGTCATGGATAAGACGGGTACAATCACCCAGGGAAAACCGATGGTGACCGATATTGTCTGCGAGCCGAAAGTGTCGGAAGCCCGACTTCTTCAAGTGGCTGCATCCTTGGAAAAGCTCTCTGAACATCCACTTGGACATGCGATTGTCGAGGAAGCAGAAAACCACCAGATCGCGTATCTTGCAGTACAGAACTTTCAGCAGATACCGGGGCAGGGCATCAAGGGAACAATCGACGGCGTAGAATATCTGGCCGGCAACCAGAAGATGATGAACGCCTTTTCCATCCATGATCCGGCACTGGAGCAGTTACAGGATAAAATGGCATCCGACGGGAAGACGCCATTATACTTTGCCGAAGGCGGACGGCTCCTTGGCATGATCGCAGTAGCCGATGTCGTAAAACCGACAAGCCGTCAGGCTGTCAAAGAGCTTCAGGCCATGGGAATTGAAGTCGTCATGCTGACCGGAGACCACAAAAAGACTGCCGAAGCAATCCGCCGGCAGGTCGGTGTGGACCGGGTCATTGCCGAAGTGCTCCCTCAGGATAAGGAAGAAGAAATCCGCCGGATTCAGGAAAACGGCAAAAAGACCGCCATGGTGGGTGATGGTATCAATGATGCTCCGGCCCTTGCCAGAGCGGATGTCGGAATCGCCATCGGTGCAGGCACCGACATTGCCATGGAATCTGCCGACATTGTCCTGATGAAAAATGACCTGCTGGATGTAGCAGGCGCCATTGAGCTGAGCAAAGCGACCATCCGCAACATCAAGGAAAACCTGTTCTGGGCTTTTTTCTACAATGCAATCTGTATTCCGGTTGCAGCCGGATGCTTCTACACCGCCTTTGGGCTGAAGATGAATCCGATGGTTGCGGCTCTCGCCATGAGCTTCAGTTCCGTCTTTGTCGTAAGTAATGCGCTCCGTCTGCGCTTCTTCAAGCCGAAACACGGATCCGCTGCCGCTTCTGACAATACGGCGACAGATACTAAGCCATTTACTGTTACACACACGACGATAGCAGAACACGTCTCTTCCGAAGAGCCTTCCACCAGGGAAGCCCTCCCGCAAGAAGACTGCTGTCAAAATAAAACGAAACAAAATTCAGGAGGTATCACAATGAAAAAACAACTCTCAGTAGAAGGAATGATGTGCCAGAACTGCGTAAAGCACGTAAAGAAAGCTCTTGAAGCAATTGAGGGTGCAACGGATGTTGTTGTCAGCCTGGAAGACAAGACAGCAACTGTCTGTGTACCGGAATCCGTTACTGATGAAATGCTCACTGCTGCTGTGACAGAAGAAGGATATGAAGTAACAGGAGTTCAGACGATTGCTTAAATAACTTCATTACTCTCTATTTCCAAAAAAGCTGGAAGAAACCGTGCCTTTCAAAAGGACTGGTTTCTTCCAGCTTTATTTCTATTCGAATTATTCTTTTCTGTCCGGGACCGCTTCCTGGATCGTAACAAGCACGGTATCTCCCGGTTCTTTTCCTATCGCCTTTCGGATATCTTTGCGGATTCCGATAATATAGCAGACAGAGCCATCATCATTTTTGACACCCATATTTACAATACTTCCACTGTACGGAACTCCGTCAAATGTTGCTTCCACCTTGACCCGGCCCTTTCCAAATTCCTGCCTGATATCATAAGGAAACCGCACATACGCTCCTCCCTTATCCGGCACCGCCTCAATAACTGCATGAAATTCATATGTTTTTCTATTCATCGTACCACCTGATATCCATCTTTCATCCTTTTCTTTTTTTCTTATGGCTGCTATTAGTAGTTCTTTTTATGCACCTCAAAGTAAGACTGGCTGTAGCTGCATACCGGGCATACATCCGGGGCTTTTGTCCCCACATGGATGTGTCCGCACACACGGCATTCCCATACGGTTTCTTCGATTTTCTCAAATACCTGTCCCTTTTCCAGATTCTCCAGAAGCTTTCTGTAACGTTCCTCATGGCGCTTTTCGATCGCGCCTACTCTCCGGAACCGTTCTGCAAGATCATGAAAACCTTCTTCCTCGGCATCTTTCGCCATGCGCTCATACATATCGGTCCACTCATAATTTTCTCCTGCTGCTGCCGCCAGGAGGTTTTCTTTACTTGTCCCGATGTGTCCTAATTCCTGATACCACAGGCGGGCATGTTCCTGTTCGTTGCGGGCTGTCTGGAGGAATAATTCCGCTATCTGCTCATATCCTTCTCTCTGTGCAACCTGCGCAAAAAAGGTGTATTTATTTCTTGCCTGGCTTTCCCCTGAGAATGCTTCCTGAAGATTCTTTTCTGTCTTTGTTCCGGCATACGGAGAAGTTCCTGCCGCCGGTATTTCCTCTATCTTTTCAAAAGAGGATGCCGGCTGTTTGCAGATCGGACATACAAAGTCTTCCGGCAGAGTCTCTCCTTCATAAATATAACCACAGATCTTACATTTCCATTTTGTCATTGTGTTTTCCTCGTTTCTTTCTTCCGTCTCTTGTTCGTTTCCATGTTTCGTTAAATCTTCTGCTCTGCTGATGTAGGAAGTATGAAGCATCTTCTCAGCCAGCCTGCTTAGCGGTGTACCGTAAAATTCTTCATAAAGTTTTTTGATTTCCGGATTCTCGTGACTGAACCGCAGCGTCATCTGCTCATCCCGGCTGTAGAGCCCCGCTATCCTTGCTTTTCTCGTCTGATCGGCATCCACCTCCAGATTGCGCGGCTGTCCGCCTCCGCCGATACAGCCTCCCGGGCAGGCCATCACCTCGATAAAGTGATAATCTTTCTTCCCCTCTTTCAGGCGTTCGATCATCTTCCTTGCATTTTGTGTGCCGTGCACAACGGCAACATTCAACTGTGTTCCGGCAATATTCAAGACTCGCTTCCCTGATGCCCTCATATCCTCTCACCGGCTCTAACTGATAGAACTCCTTTGGCGCATTTTCCCCGGTAAGACTATAATATGCAGTCCTAAGTGCGGCCTCCATCACCCCTCCGGTATTTCCGAAAATCACACCGGCGCCGGATGCTTCTCCCATCAGAGAATCGTATTTGCTTTCCTCCAGTTTTGCAAAATCGATCCCCTCTTCCTTTGCCCATCGTGCCAGCTCACGGGTCGTCACAACATGATCCATGTCCCGCATGGCCGGCTCTCCAAGCTGTTTTCCCGCCGCATTCATTTCCGGTCTGCGGATTTCAAACTTCTTGGCTGTACACGGCGTCAAGGCTACATTCACAATCTCTTTTGGATCAATTCCCATCTTCTGAGCAAAGTACGTTTTGATTGTCGGTCCCTGCATCCCGATCGGGCTTTTTGCCGTAGAAAGATTCGTCAGCAGTTCCGGATAATAGGTTTCCGCAAACTTGACCCAGGCCGGGCAGCAACTTGTAAATTGTGGCAACGGCGCCGTCTTTTTTGTGATCCTTTCCAGCAGTTCGGCCGCTTCTTCCATGATGGTAAGATCCGCCGCAAAATTCGTATCCAGCACATAGTCTGCTCCAAGCGCCCGCAAAAGAGCAACCATTTTTCCCTGGACAAAATCGCCCGGCTTCATACCGAACTCTTCTCCCAGTGCGACTCTGACCGACGGTGAGGTACTGACAATAACCACTTTGTCCGGATCTGCAATAGCCGCCCTCACCGCCTGATATTCATATACCTCCGTGATACTTGCGGTCGGGCAGACATTGGCGCACTGGCCACAGTGGATACAGATCGCCGTATCCCCGGTTTCTTCCAGTGTGTACGTACCGTGTACCCCAATTATATTCGTACACACGTCCCTGCACATCCCGCATCTGATACATGCCTCTTCGTCCCTGCAGATGCCTGGATTGTCGCTCTCAATCGGAACCCGCACGGACAAAGGTAAATGTTTTGACATGACTCTTCTCCTTCTTCCTTTGTATTTTCTTCTGCAGCATCCTGCAAAAGAATGCTTTTGAAAACCCGGAATAAAAGGTAACAAAAAACGGATAAAACATCTGCTTTATCCGTTGCACAATACATATCGGGGGAAATCCGGTACATTTGATAATACTGCAACTGGCTGTCATTCTCATATTACTATGGATTAGACCCTATAGTTTTGCGTCGCCATCTTTCGAAGGTTTTGCCCATAATTATTCTTTTGTTTTCTGTTACTATCAAATCACACTCTATCCCTTTTGTCAAGTAATATTAATCGTGATGGTCAGAAGCACTACTCACCAGGACGGCTTCTTTCCCGCTCTCTGAGCACTTCTCTCTGAATTGTCTGTTCTGCTCTTCTACCCTCGTAATCTGATCCTTCCCTTTCAACTGTTCCTTGTTTTCCTTCTCTTTTCTTTGTTGTTTTCTCCTCTCTTCTTCACAGTTTTCATGATAACTCCGCTCCGCATCCCAGTGTTTCCGGATCTCTTCGGCCAGCCGGATAATCCATTCCGGGTCTTCACCCCCATGGGCTTCTGATGGTGCGCCGCCGGAAATCTCTTCTTGTTCCATAAGCCCGTATGCCAGAAGCATTGCCTTCCACACACTCATCAACTCATAATAAAACGGCATTTTCAAAATCATTTTTTCCATATTCCGCATCATTTCCATCAGATCATTGGTCATTCCATAAATGCTGCATCCACGGTCGATGCATGCAATTTGTGATGCTATACTCCCCGCATGATCGGTCCATTTGATTATATCGTCTGCCTTTTCCAGAATTTCCTGTTTCCTTTTCTGCGCCAGTACATATTTTTCATCCATGCTGATCCGGGTATCCGGCAGAAAATATATATGCTGATTTTTCCCGTCCTTATCCTGCGGTTTATACCGATAACTCTCCCTGCCATTATGGTCATAGCGGAACATCGCCTTTTCAAGCAAAGTGATCTTTTCTTCTTCTGATATTTCTCCAAAATATCTTTGGTCAATCCCGAAAAACTCTGAAAGCTGCTCTTTCCTTTGCTCCGGTATTTCTTTTTTCCCGTTCTCCCACGCACTTAATGCCTGTCTTGTAACGCCAATACACTCTGCCAGATCATTTAGTGACAGATTGCACCGAACCCTGATATATTTTAATCCATTCATTCTGAATCCCTCCAAAGATTTCTTAAATGAATCAGTGCACCGTTCATGTAGCTAAATCATATCTTTGGTTGACAGGCATTGTCAATCCGCAACCATCAATCTTTTTCTCAATGTTCCGGTGTGCTTTTCATCGGCACAACCGTGTACAGATCTTTTCCCGTCTTTTTCTCAAAATATTCCTTCAGCGCCATATTTCTGTCCCATTTATCCTGCGGATAATAACCGTAACGGCTTTTCACATCATTCATCCGCTCTTCCAGAGATACAATCCCGTCGGCCACAGCAATGGAATCACAGAGCTGAATCAGATAGTCGTATTCATCGTATTCCATTGCATCCAGCAGGTTCTTCAGCTCTTCCTGCTTTTCTTCTGATATGTCGAACTTTCCAATATAATCTTCCATCTTTTTCCGGTTGAACGAATGGGAAAGCGCCGTCCTTGCGGCTTTCTCATAGCCACGCTCCATCAAAAACGTATATCCGTCATAGACATGCGCCAGATAACTGACCCCGAACCGCCGTCCAATGTCATGAAGCAGACCGCAAATATAGGCCGTTTCCTCATCCAGCCCTTCGCACTCGGCCGCAATTTTTCCTGCGGCCTCTGCCACATATTCGCTGTGTCGGATCCATGGTCCCGGGTTCATCCTGCCGCCCTCTTCCAGCAGGGATCGTGCCTCATCCATGGATGGAATTCCTTCTTTCTCTCTCGTTCGTCTTCCTGTCTGTATAAAATGGATCAGTTCCTCCACATCGTCAAACTCATCGTAATCACCGTTGATGCCTTCCCGGTGATAGATAATCCCATTTTGTTCATTCCGCTCCAGACAGTCCAGCAGCGCATTCTCGCCATAACGTCTGGCAAACAGCGTGAACGCATAGGGCTTGATCTTCGTCAAAATTCCTTTCCGGCAGTCAATTTTGCATTCATAGCAATGGCCGATTCCCTTTTCCATTGTGCATTTTCGATTCTCACACCAGTCCTTGTCCGGACAGGTATCCGCATTACATCCGGCACAATTCTGATTTTCTGAGCAAATACAGCAGGCAAGCCCGCATCTTGCAATTCCAAGTTCTCTTCGCATAATAAGTCTCCGTTTCAGTTTCTGCTTTTCTACAATTTCTCAATCCATTATACACCAAAAGGCCATTTACCGGATCAATGATCTCCGTCTGTAAATGGCCTTTCTTATTTAGTTTAAATTACTGCCTGTCCGGTGCATTATTAATTAACTGTGTTTTTTCTTCCACGCTGCAAGTGCTGCTGCCAACGCTCCCATTCCTGCTGTCGCATACAAAGCCGGTTCTGCCGAATCGCCGGTTTTTACAGTTATTCTTTCTTCTGTATCTGTTTTTTCTTCTTTTTGAACTTTTTCTGTTTGCTGTACGTTTTCACCGTTCTGCTCCGTAGAAGTCTTCATAAACTGATCATAGCTTTCCTGTGCGTCAGCAAGATCAACAACCGCCTCTGCATATGCAAGTTTGGCCTGATCGTATGTCTTTTTCGCTTCCGCAAGTACCGCTTTCTTTTCTTCATATACTGCTTCGATCTCCTCAACCTGTTTTTCGGCCAGTTTAATCTCATCTACATAGGCATTCAGATAGGAGAAGTTTGCACCCTCGATTGGTGTTTTCATCGCTTCTGTCAAAGACAGTTTATCTGCTTCCGCTTTCTTTGCTTCTGCCTGTTCCAGAGCCGCTTTCGCATCAGCAACAGCCTGTACTGCTTTCGCCTCGTCTTCCACAGCTTTTTCATAGTTTTCTTTCGCTTTTGCCTCTTCAGAAAGAGCTGTGTTGTATGCCGCTTTCGCCTCACGGAGCGGTGTAATTGCATCTACTGCATCCTGATATATTTTCTGAGCTTCCTCAACTTTTCCTTCGCTCTCTTTGCGTGCTTCTTCTGCCACAGCAACAGCTGCTTCTGCTTCAGGTTTGTTTTCTCTTAATGATGTCAGCTGTGATTCAGCATCTTTCTGCGCTTCGGTATTCGTCTGAATATCTGTCTCAGCGTCTGTCTTATCCTGCTGTGCTGTTTGCAGATCTACTTTACAATCTTCTACTGCCTGTCGTTTTTCAGCAAGATCTGCGGCCACAACAGCTTCTATTTCGTCTCTCGCCTTTTCTGCCTGTGTAAGATCCGCCTCTTTCGCTGCTGTCACACTCTGCGCAGACTTCAGATCTGTCTCTTTTGATTCAGCTTCTGTCTTTGCCGTACTCAGTTTTTCATTAGCTGTCCTAAGGACCGCTGATACTGTCTGATAATTCCGTTGCGCTGTCTGTAAGTGCGCTGCTGCTGTCTCAGCATTTGTCTCACCAATTTCTTTGCCTGCAAGTGCTCTGTATGCCTGACGTTTCTGCTTAAGATTTGTCTCCTGCTCTTCTTTCTTCTGCGCTGCCTGCTCCTGAGAGGCTTTTGCAGTCTGGTATGCCTGCTGCTTGTCAGAAAGTGTCCGCTGTGCTGCGTTTACTTCTGCCTTTGCGCTCTGCACCGCCTGTGATACTGATGTTACTTTTGCTGATGCTGATGTCACAGCTGCAACTTTCTGAGCTGTTGTCTGTTCTGCAGCCTTAACTTCATTTTGAGCTGATGTTACTTTCCGGGCTGCCTGAGTATTTGCCTGTTGTTTCTGCCGAAGGACTGTAGCTGCCTCGGCCGCCTTTTTCTGTGCAGCCTCATATGTAGTCTGCGCAGATGCAAGTGCATTCTTCGCCTCTTCCAGCTTCTTTGCTGCCTCCTCGGCAATCTGCGGAGCATTCATCAGACCGTCATAGTATTTCATGAAACGGTTGGTATAGTCTTCGAGGGTCATGGCGTTGTCGTTATATTGCTCACTATAATTTTCCCAATTAAATACTTGTCCATAGGCAGCCCCATATCTGACACTATATTGATTCACAGCAAATCCCGTATAAACAAAGCCTTCCTGAATGATATTGAAATAGTGCCCGCTATTATCCGGGTTCCCCGTAGTCTCATAATCCTCTTTTTCCTCTGTATACCATCCATAAAATGGGTCGTATGAACCCGAACCCCATGCCAAATTTTCTCCACCGACCTGGAACTGCCCTGTATGACCAATATAATTCCCTGAAGCATTCGTATTCGATTGTGCAATTGCCATTAATGAATCAGATACCTTTAAGTCTGCACATTGATGATTTTCCCGAAGTTCATTACACTCTTTAATCCATTCCAAAGCCGCTTTCATATTTTCCAGAGAAGTGGCATCCTTTTCATTCCCTTGCTCTGTATACTCTTTTAAAGGAGCATTATTCAAAATATCCAGCGCTTCCTCTGCACCCATTTCCTCAAAGAATCCAAACGATCCTTTCGCAATCTGGGCTTCTGCATTGTCGCTTGCTTTTTTTGCCTCATCATAAGCTTTCTGGGCTGCGTCAACTGCGGCCTGTTTTTCTTCCACCTGTTTTCTTGCTGCTTCCGCCTGGGAATCTGCGCTGTTTTTGGCTGTTTGTGCAGACGCAACTGAACTTTCCGCAGCTGTCTTAGCTTCTTGCGCTTCCTGAAGTGCTTCTTTGCTGGCCGCTTCCGCCTGTTCTGCCGCTGCTTTTTCCTGTTTTGCCTTCTCAAGAGCTGCTTCTGCGTTTGCTTTCTCCTGTGTTTTCTGATTCAGTACAGCATCTTTCTGATCTTTTACAGTCTGTGCCGCATTCAGTTCACTCTGTGCTGAATTTAATACAGACTGTGCCTGCTGCTCTGTCTGTACTGCTGCCGCAAGGCTTTCCTGTGCTGCTGCTACAGCGCCTTCTGCCTGTGCGATCTCAATCTCTTTCTGTGCCTGATCCACATCTGTCTGCGCACTCTCTGCGGCACTTTGTGCCTGTGCCAGAACCGCATTTGCCGTATCCAAAGCTGCCTGCTTTTCTGCCTGCACAGCCTGTGCTTCACTTAACGCATCCTTCGCCTGTTCCACCTTTTCCAATGCAACCTTGTATTCTGGAGAACCTTCTGCGGCTTCTGCTTCTGCCTGCTCATAAACTGCTGTTGCCTGTTCCATAGCTGCCTGGGCTTCTACAATATCCTGCTCTGCCTGGGCTTTTGCTTCCTGAGCCTTTACAATGTTAGCTTTCGCTGTCTCAATCGCAGCTTCTGAACTGCTGATCTGTCCATTAATCTGCTCCAGGTTTTCCTGTGCTTCCTGTACGGCTCCCTCTTTTTCCGTTAAATCTGCCTGTGATGCTTCCAGAGCCTCCTGCTTTTGCTGGACCTCTTCTTCCGTTACAGTAACTTTTTCCTGTACCTCTTCCAGATACTCCTGCGCTTCTTTACTAAGCTCCTGACTATCTGTATACGCCTGGCTCTTTTCCTGCGTATTGACTGCGGCCTGCATCTGTTCTACCTGCTTCTGGTCAAAAGTATCCTGAGCTTCGACCTCTGCCTTCTCCGCTTCTGCTACTGCTTCCTGAAATGCCTGCTCTGCTTCCTTTTTCGCTTCCTCTGCCTTGGCAACCGCTTCTGCCGCTGCCTGTGCCGCTTCACTTTCTTCTTTCTTCGCTGCTTCGTAGGCTTCCGATGCCTGCTTTTCTTCAGAAGCAGTTTTTTCTTCCTGCTCTTTAGCGATATTCAGATTTTCTTTTGCTTCATCCAGACTGACCGGAGCTGCCTTTTTCTTTTCTGCAGTCCCTTTTACCTGCTTATCCTCCTGTCCGTCAATCTGTCCTGCATCTGCTGCTGTAGCTACATCCTGTGCCATCACAGATGAAGAAAGAAGTACTGCGGCCGTCACCGCTGTTGTCAATTTCACAGATTTTTTTCCCATTTCTCATTCCTCCGTAATATTTACATTATTTACAGCAATAAAACTGTATTCTTAACCTCTTCTGGTAATGAATAATTCCTCCTTCCCTGCTATATTCATTTCTCCCCTTAAAATCCCACATATGTATTTTACACCTGCCGCTTTCGTTTTTCCAGCGTTGCATCTCACCTGTATGTGTCAAGTAATCGTTGGCACTTTTTCTTCTTTTTTTGATATCAGTTTATTTCTTTTATTTTCAGACAATTCA